>JAXHMK010000010.1:600000-894374 GCA_034521495.1 Balneolaceae bacterium | reverse complement strand
TAAAGCAGACTTCCGAAGTCTTTGTGTCCACGACAATCTAATGTTGACATAGTAGTATTCACTAACTTTTAAAACAATTCTTCTTATCAAATGATGGAATTGTTATATTTACGATTCTTAAATATTTTGATTTTTATATATTCTCCGTTCTCTCATTCAAACGTAATTAGTTCACAAAGCAGAGCATGATCCAACAAAGACTTGCTGCAATTTTATTGATTGCCATATCCCTTCTATTTGTAGTTCCAAATATATCCAATGCTCAAGCCGGTTTAGATTCCGCAGATTTAACCAGCATACAATCTTCCGATATCTCGGATACTCAGTTAAGAGCCGCGATTGCTCGTGCAGAACAGGAGGGATTGACCATTGACCAGGCACTTCAGATGGCACAGGCGCGCGGCCTTTCTTCATCGGTTGCCAACCAGTTGAGAACCCGTATTCGGCAGCTTCAAATGGAAAGTGGTGGGGCTGAGGGTGCCGGCGAAGCTGCTTCTGAAGAAGAATATGATATCGCCCGTGAGTTTGAACGGCCGGAACGGATAGAGACCGAAGAGATGCGTAAAACATTCGGCTCCCAGATTTTCCGGTTTCGGGAAACTGAGTTTTCACCCACATTAAATATGGCAACCCCTGTCAACTATATGCTTGGTGCGGGTGATGAACTGGTCATCCATATCTGGGGGGATCAAACCAATACATACCGGCTGTCCGTAAACCCGGAGGGATCCGTTTTTATTGATAATATCGGTCCGATTTTTGTGTCCGGGCTAACTCTTGAGGAAGCGAATGACCGGATCATACAACAGCTTGAGCAGCTTTATTCAGGCTTACGCGGTGATGAGAATGAACAAACCACATTTGCAAGAGTTGCCATAGACAGGCTTCGAACCATCCAGGTATCTATGATTGGCGAGGTTACCAATCCCGGTGATTATACAATTGCATCGAACGCTACCGTTTTTAACGCCTTGTACAGGGGAGGAGGTCCCGGGAAGACGGCTCATACCGCAACATACGTGTCATCAGAAATAACGAGGTTGTTGCCGAACTGGATCTATACAACTATTTAGTAAAAGGTATTCAAACAGGAAATATTCGCCTGCTCGATGGAGACGTTATCCAGGTTCCGCCCTACGATCAACCGGGTGGAGGTAAAAGGTGAGGTGAAGAGAAGCGATCTCTACTTTGAAGTGAAAGATGAAGAAACTCTTAGTGATCTGATTCGCTACGCCGGCGATTTTTCAGATCAGGCTTATACACGCCAGATTCGTATTCATCGAAATACGGCAACTGACCGGCGCATTGTTACGGTTAACCAGGATCAATTCGAAACATTTCAGGTTCAAAACGGGGATGTAATTTATGTTGACAGAATCCTGAACCGTTTTGAAAATCGCGTGAGGATAGAAGGAGCTGTTTGGAGAGGAGGGGAGTTCGAACTTAAAGAAGGAATGACCCTTTATGATTTGATTATGGAGGCGGAGGGATTACGGCCCGATGCTTTCAGGTCGCGGGGATTGATTAACAGGCTAAATGATGATTATTCGCTCGAACAGATTTCGTTCAATGTTTCTAACGTACTTGAAAATCCTGAACGGTATGATATTCCCCTAAATCGGGAGGACCAGGTGTTGATACGGAGTATTCATGAATTGGAAGGGGAACAATCGGTGCAGATTGGAGGAGCCATTCGTCAGTCTGGCGAGTACAACTACCGGCAAAGTATGACACTTGAAGACCTTATTTTAAAAGCAGACGGGTTTACGGATGCAGCTTCAGAGGCCCGAATAGAAGTATCCCGGAGAATTCTCGGGGAAGCGGCACCGGACCAGCGTGGAGAGCAGTTGGCCGAAATTTTTACGTTTAATGTATCCCGAAACCTGGAATTGGATGAACAGGACAAAACGTTCGAGCTTCAGCCGTTCGACCAAGTGTATATCCACCGGCGGCCCAATTACCAGGAGCAGCAAAAAGTATCTATTGAAGGCGAGGTGATGTACCCCGGTACCTATACCATACAAGACCGGAATGAACGAATATCAGACCTGATTGAACGAGCCGGAGGGTTGACCAACGAAGCTTATGTGGATGGTGCCCGGTTAGTCAGACAACACACAGCCATAGACAGGCCCCAAATTGAATTTGATTTTTTGAGTTCTGAAGAGATTATTAATGAAGATCAAACCGGATTGAGCCAGAATGGAAGTGGTGAATCTGAAGAGCAGTCCGGAGAAGAAAGTGAAGAAACCAGTAGTGCCAATATTGTTCAGCAGCGAACACAGTTAAATACACAGGATTTTCGCTCCTTGCAGAATGATTCTGTTCGTGCAGCCGGAAACCGACGTTCAACAGAGAGCCGTATCGGTATCGATCTTGCATCGATCCTCCGCAATCCCGGTTCCAGGGATGACCTGTACCTGAGGCATGGTGACGTGTTACGGGTTCCGCAGGAGCTGCAAACGGTGGCCATCAGCGGGGCCGTGATGCAGGACGTGGAAGTTCGGTATCAGGATGGAGCAAATCTTGGATACTATATTGACACTGCCGGCGGATTTGCTGCGAATGCCAAGAAAAAAAGAGTGTATGTAGTGTACGCCAACGGAGATGTGGACCGCAGGAAGAGCTATATATTTGGCTTGATCAAAAATTCTCCACCGATTGAACCAGGAGCCCATATCATTATTCCGGCCAAACCGGATCGTGAAGGAATGAATACCGGTGAAATCGTTTCAATATCTGCTGCTATTGTCAGTATGACCACCTCGTTGATTATTGCTCTTGACCGAGTTGCCAGGTGATTCGAGTTAAGGGATCTGACAGAGTGCGAAACTACTATCAAAGTCTGATGACAAAACGCCGGCTTTGGTAGGATCAACGTCAAACGGCAGACGTGAATAATTAGCAGTTCATAAATTCCAATAAGCTTGTTGTAATATGCAGTTGACAGTAGGTAGGTGACAAAATTTCAAATCAACATCCAACCAATAACTGACAATAAATAACTAACAAATTCCAACTAACATCGAACAACCAACATTGAAGAAAATCAAACAGCGCAATCTTGATCCTTGATGAATGATTGGCGATTTTACCCAGTAACTTCACACCCATGTATAAATGTCTGATATAACCATAAAATATCCTTCCGGTTTCGAACGTGCAGTTCATCTTACAAAAGATGAACTTGAGGATCATATACGTTTGATGGCGGCTTTAAAAATGTTTGAACTTGGCAAAATATCTTCCGGGAAAGCCGCAGAATTTGCAGAAATGTCAAAACCTGATTTCTTTGATGCCTGCAACAGATATAAAGTGAGTGTTTTTAATTATTCTGATGAAGACATTGCAAAAGAATTGAAGCGTGATATCGAAACACTCGATAAACTTTAAATTAAATGACACTGATTGCCGATACAGGGCCTATCATCGCTCTCGCCAAGATTAAGCATCTTGATTTGTTACATGTTTTGTTTGAACAAGTCCGGATACCAACGAAAGTATACAGAGAATTAATGGCTAAAATTGGTAAGGAAAGCCGCGAAATAGATAAAGCTTTAGATGAATTCATTTTGATAAGCAAAGAAATTCTCAGAATAAAAAAAATTGAACCGGCGATTCAGGATTTAGACCAGGGTGAAAGGGAGGTTATAGAACTTGCATATACATACAACAAACCGGTTTTATTGTTAATGGATGACAAGCTTGGAAGAGAAGCGGCAAAGCAGCTTAAATTAAATGTTACCGGCTCGATTGGTATTCTGTTGAAAGCAAAAAAAGAAGGAGCCATTTCCAATGTTACTGATCTGTTAAGACTAATGCGAAAAAATGGCTATTGGTTCTCTGATGAAATCATACGTGAAGCCGGAAAAATTGCAGGCGAATAAAAAATTTATAAGTTTTGAAACAGCGACTTTGTTGAATTATTGAACTTTATGATGGACGATCTTTGTGTACCTTTGCGGTTTGTCAAACTTGAGAAGGGAAATAGTGAACAATTAACAGTAGGACCCGAGGTATCGGTACTGTGAAAAGCAAATAGCAATAAACGAGTTCCATAAGGACCAAACCGACAGATCAGAGATCGAATATCGTATATCAGAAATCGCATATCAAAAGTGCCGCTATATTTAAATCAGCATACCCTGACTTTGTCAAAATCTTCAGCATAAAATTTAAACCTAAACTTACATCCCTGCACAACTTGAATCTTGTAACCCGAACCTTGAAACATGAGTAACGAATCAACGGAACATCATAATTCTGAAGACAGCAACAGATCTGGTAAAGCCAAACCCGAGATTCGATATATACCGGTGGATATCAGAGATGTTGAAGTAGATGATGAAATCGATCTGTTGGAGCTTGTTGATAAGTTTTGGAAGGGACGCAGAACGATACTTAAGACTCTTGCAGTATTTTTTGTTTTGGGATTATTTGTGGCACTTGTAAGTGTTGAGGAATACACGTCTGAAGTGAAGCTTCTTCCTGAAACTCAACAAGATATTTCCTTAGGAGGGCTTGGCGGACTTGCTCAGCAATTTGGTTTTTCTTCTTCCGATATTCAAAGCGGGGACGCATTATCTGTAAACGTTTATCCTTCCGTTATTCAGAGCAACATTTTTCTTCAAGAGTTAATGAGATACGAGTTGCAGGTTGCGGAAAGTGACCAGGTAGTAACACTTGAAGAATATTTCTCCGAGTATCAAAAAAGTTCTTTTATTTCACAAGTGGCTAAATATACGGTTATGCTGCCGTTTACCATTAAAAATTGGCTGTCCTCAAGTGGGGGAGATACACCCACATCTGTTGACAGGACTATCGGTAACCAGGATAAATTGGAACGTTTGGTTAGAATGTCTGAAAAGGAATGGAACATTCTTCGGAATATTCGGAATCGTATTGAAATAAATCAGGATACAGAGACAGGAGTGGTATCAGTGAGTGTAAAAATGCAGGACCCCGTTATTGCCGCTGATGTAGCTGATGAGGTTGTGCAGATGCTATCGGAGTATATTATTGAAAAGCGAACGGAAAAGACAAGACAAGATGTAGAATTTATAGAGGAACGTTTTGAGGAAGCAAGGAAACGTTTTGAAGCAGCCCAGCAGGAACTGGCGGCTTTTAACGATGCAAACAGAGGACAGCTTACCGCCATGGCCCGAACAGAAGAGCAGTTATTGCAAAGCCAATATAACCTTGCCTTTAATATTTATAACTCCCTGGCTGAGCGGCTGGAACAGGCCCGTATTAAATTACAGGAAGAAACACCGGTGATTAATGTTCTGGAACCGGCAGCTGTGCCCGATAGAAAAAGTGAGCCTCAGAGAACCTTTATTCTGGCAGTTTTTATTGTTATTGGGACTATTGTTGGTTCAGGTATTGTCTTGCTACGTCCTTTTTTTGAGACGGTATATTTTAAAATTAGTGAGCGCTAATTATAAGCAAACAAGAAATTGGATAAGACTCTGTAACAACATATCTAGTTAATTTCATTTTTTTTAATTGAAGAACTTAAGGGAAAAAACCGTAAATGGTGTATTCTGGAGCTTTATCCAGAATTTTTCTGTCCAAATTAATGCATTTATAGTTGGTATTATATTAGCCCGTTTATTGTCTCCAAGAGAATTTGGATTAATTGGTATGTTAACCATATTCATTGCACTGTCCAGCACACTTGTTAACAGTGGTTTGAAAGACGCATTAATTCGAAATCCCAACTGTACTGAAGAAGATTACTCTACTGCTTTTTTCTTTAACGTGGGAATGAGTTTTGGACTCTACCTCATCTTATTCTTCAGTGCAGGATTGATCGCTCAATTTTATAATGAACCAGAATTGGTCAGTTTGGTAAGGGTTTTGAGTATTACATTAATCATTAATGCCTTTATACTGATTCAAAAAGCTAAGTTAACCAAAGAGCTTGATTTTAAACTGTTAACAAAGGTTGATGTTATTGCTTCTGTAATAGCAGGTGTAATTGCGATTGCCATGGCTTTTTATGGTTTTGGTGTATGGAGCCTGGTAGCCAAAACATTATTAATAAGTCTTTTTACCTTGATTCTTTATTGGTTTTGGAGTAAGTGGGTTCCCAAGTTCACGTTTAGCAAACAGTCATTTAAAGAGATGTTTTCTTTTGGTAGCAGACTTGCAGTACATGGGATAATTGGCCAAATATATCTGAGCATATACTATTTAATAATTGGAAAATATTATAGTGCCGAGCAGCTTGGGCATTACACAAAAGCAGATGGGTTTAAAAATTTCCCTTCAAAAGGTATTACCGGGATTGTTCAGAAAGTAACGTACCCTGTTTTATCCAATATTCAGGATGACCCGAAGCGCCTTAAACAGGCCTATAGAAAGCTAACAAAGATAATTTCTTTGGTGACCATAACATTACTATTTGGATTATCTGCTGTTGCCGAAAATTTTTCGGTACTGTTACTTGGGGAAGAATGGAGGCTCACAGGAGAGTTTTTGAAAATATTATGTTTTTCAGCAATATTTTATCCATTAGATGCCCTGAACTCAAATATGTTAAAAGTTGCAGGAAAGTCTGATATCATATTAAATATTGGAATTGCAAGGAAGTTTATGGCAATTCCTGTGATTTTATCTGTAATATTTATTGGTATTAAGGTAATGCTGTATGTTATGATAGTTCATCAGTTTTTTTCTTTTTGGTTGATAAGTCATTATGGAGGTAAAACGATAAGCTATGGTACTTTGGTACAGGTTAAAGACTTTACTGCAGCAGTGCTGGTAAGTTCAATTATGTATTTTGCCATTTATATGATGCCATTTTATTTCGAGGTGAATATTTTGATTTTAGTTTCAGTTCAAATTTTGGTAGGGGCAATTATCAGTATTATTTTGTATGAATTATTCAATGTAGATGGCTATAAATATTTAAAAAAGGGAGGGTTGGAAAAATGGGCGTCAACAAAAAAATAAATGATTAAAGAAGTTAGGATAATAAATCTGCCTAAAATCCAAGACCCCGCGGGAAACTGACCTTTTTTGAGAACAGCAATCAAATTCCGTTTAAGATAGAATGAGTATTGTGGACGTACGATGTTCCTGTTGGAGACATACGCAGTTGCCTATTAACAGAATGAATTTAACATCGCTTAGAGCGGCAGCTTCGATGTGGTAAAACGTGACAGTGGTTCTATATACTATATGCAGAAATTTTGACTTAATTAGATATTATTTTACCTCATTAAATGAAAGTACTGCTTCTATACAGATTCTCGAATCATAAAACCTTAATAGATCGATTAAGGTTAGAAATGAGGAACAAGGGAATAGTAATTACTACTCTTAACACCGTTGATTTTTCTTACGATGGATGCTACCTGCCTAATAAAAGAATGTATTCACTTGTTAAGCTTATTCTTAAAATTCCCAAATTGAGGGGTCTATTATTAAGAATATTTAGAAAGTATTGGGTGATAAAAATTGCTAAACACTTTGATATAGTTGACTTTCATTCTTTCAATTCTTTTTATGCCTCAATCGTTAATTCTTTATTAAAATTTGATAAAAAAATATGTGTAACGCATTGGGGAAGTGACATACTCAGAGCAAGTGATGAAGAAATCAGAAAACAAAAAAGAATTTTAAAAAAAGTAGATCAAGTAAGAACAATTAGCACAGAAATTCATAATAAGATTCAAAATTTGAAAATTAATACAAAAGTTTTCCAGTGTAAATTTGGTGTTGATGGTGTAGATAAAATTGCGCGCTTTATGGAAAGAGGGAATACAAATATCGCTACGAAAAATTTGAAACACATTTTTCCAAATTTCGATTTTCACAATAAAAAAGTAATAATCATAGGAAACAATGGAAGTAAATCACAACAGCACCTGGAAATATTAAGAAGCTTAAAAGGGATAAGTGAATATCTAGAATCGATTAGATGTATATTTGTTATCCCGTTAACCTACGGTATTGATCGTCTTTACAAGAAAGAAATAATAGAAGAATTAGATCAATTAGGTGTAGAACATTTATTGCTAGATAAATATCTAAATGAAGAAGCTTTTATATCGTTAACCATTTTAACGGATATATACATAACAATGCAAACAAGTGATGCCTTTTCATTTTATTTGCAAGAGCAATTGGCATCTGGTACTATTGTTTTATACGGTGAGTGGTTGTCGTATTCAGAACTAACAAATAGTGATGTTTATATGAAATCTGTTAATTTTGATACGATTTCTATTCGCTTAAAAAAAACACTTATTAACTTAAATGCAGAAAAAGAATTGGCAAAACTTCACAATAAAGAAAAGCTTTTAGAAATCTCAAGCTGGAATAATTTATCAAAAAAATGGTTTGAAAGTTACTTTTCAATCTATGGATAATAATGTTTTGCACAATTGAAATATTTTAAGCAATAAAATACAATGGAATTAAACCTATTCAGAAATATTGTTAATCAATTTATTTTTTTAGCTTCATATGGATATTCTTCAATTAATTAGAAGAAAAAAATCTCTTTTTCAGGAGGATTTTAAACGGTACGGATCGGAATTAAAGCACAATGTAGCATCCTCTTCGTTTTTGGTTTTGGGTGGAGCAGGTTCAATCGGTCAGGCTATAACCAAAGAAATATTTAAACGTAATCCCAAAAAGTTACACGTAGTGGATATTTCCGAAAACAATCTAGTTGAATTGGTTCGGGACATTCGAAGTTCATTTGGATATATTGAAGGTGAATTTAGGACTTTTGCCCTCGATATTGCTTCTTGGCAGTTTGATGCTTACACGAACACACAAACTGATTTCGATTATGTGCTGAATCTAACGGCTCTTAAACATGTGCGTAGTGAAAAAGACCCATTTACCCTAATGCGCATGATTGAGACTAACATCCTCAATAGTTTAAAAATAACTTCCTGGGCGAAAGAAATCGGTTCAAAAAAATACTTTGCTGTATCAACAGATAAGGCTGCAAACCCCGTTAATATGATGGGGGCTACAAAACGAATTATGGAACTATTTCTGATGCTGGATAGTGAAAAAATCAATATATCAACGGCCCGTTTTGCAAATGTTGCTTTTTCCGATGGCTCACTTTTGCACAGTTTTAAGCAGCGACTAGCTAAGCGGCAACCGATCGTAGCACCTAATGATGTAAAACGGTATTTTGTAACACCACAGGAAGCTGGAGCTATTTGCCTCTTTTCTACAGTACTAGGTAAAAACAGGGATGTTTTTTTTCCGATACTCGGTGATGAGCATCTGATTAAATTTACCGACATTGCTATGTCTTACCTTAAATACGCAGGATATGAACCTTACTTAGTTAGTTCTGAAGATGAAGCACGAAATAAAATTGAAGAATTAACGTCTGCAGGCCAATGGCCGTGTTTGTTCGCGCCAAGTAACACAACCGGTGAAAAGACCTTTGAAGAATTTTACACAAAAGATGAGGAACCAGATTTTGTTTCCTTTCAGGATTTTGGCGTGATTAATAGTAAGTTAAAACCTGAATTCGAGAAATTAGATAATTTTTTGGATTCAATTTACGCCCTCAAACAAAAAGGACAGTGGTCGAAAGAAGAACTAATAGATCTATTACTTTATGTTTTGCCCAATTTTGAGCACGAAGAAAAAGGAAAAAATCTTGACTCTAAAATGTAAATTTAATATGTCTATTTAACCTTAAGTGAAAAGACTATGAAAAGAGCAATAATTTTAGCTGGCGGAAAAGGTACAAGACTCCGCCCTTACACCATTGCAATGCCGAAGCCGCTCGTGCCATTAGGTGATAAACCTATTTTAGAATTAATTGTGATACAGTTAAAGAGATATGGTTTCACCCATATCACCCTCACTATAAATCATATGGCTGACGTTATTAAAGCTTTCTTTGGTGATGGAAGTAAATGGGGTGTCAAAATAGACTATACTATGGAAAGCAAGCCCCTCAGTACGATGGGACCACTTACACTTATACCTGACCTGCCCGACAACTTTCTTGTAATGAATGGAGATGTACTAACAGACTTAGATTTTTCAGAGTTTTGGCAAAATCATATAGATAAGAAATCAATCTTTACAATATCAATGCAAAGGAGGGAGGAATCAGTTGATTATGGGCTATTGCATTATGATGACAACAATCGGCTAACCCGTTTTGAAGAGAAACCAACTTATGAATTTATGGTAAGCATGGGGGTGTATATGATTAATAAAAAAGTAATGCAGTATATCCCAAAAGACACTTTCTTTGGTTTCGATCATTTGATGTACAAGTTACTCGATGTAAATAAACCACCTATTGTACAAGAGCACAAGGGCTATTGGTTGGATATTGGGCGGCCGTCAGACTACGAAATAGCGACAAATAAAATTCAAGAACCGAACTTCAGTTTGGTATGAGAATAGCTGTCACGGGTGCTTCTGGATTTATAGGGTCACATCTTGTTAGAAAGTTAAAGGAGGAACGGCATGAGGTTGCTGTTATAAGTCGGGAAAAAGGCATAGATATTACAAAATGGAGTTCTGTTAAAGGTTTAGAGCCTTGTAAAGTAATCGTCCATTTAGCAGCAAAAACATTCGTGCCAAATTCATTTAAAAATCCAATGGATTTCTACAAGACTAATTATTTGGCTACGCTTAATGCCCTTGAGCTTGCTAGAAAATGGAAAGCCAGAATGATTTTTTTGAGTTCTTATTTTTATGGATGTCCACAATACATACCGGTGGATGAAAAGCACCCTTTAAACCCGCATAATCCATATGCTCAAAGTAAGATGCAATCAGAACAACTTTGTGAAGCCTATGCACGTGACTTTAATGTGCCATCAATAGCATTTCGCTTGTTCAACGTTTATGGGCCGGGACAAAATGGTTCTTTCTTGATCCCTGAGATTTTAGATAAAATCAAAAAGAATGAGGTAATTACGCTTAATGATCCAAGACCAAAAAGAGATTTTATTCATATCGATGATGTATTGAGAGCAATTATTAAAGGATTAGACTATAACTCTACTTCTTTTGAAGTATTTAATCTAGGTACAGGAAACTCAACTGATGTTGAAAAATTAGTTGCTTTAATTCAGAGATACTCACCGAAATATTTTGAAATAGTTTTCAAAAACGAATACAGAGAGGGAGAAATATTGTGTTCTGAAGCAAACATCCAAAAAGCAAAAAGAATGTTGAATTGGCATCCTAAAATATCATTAGAACAGGGTATTAAATCATTTTTTGAGCAATAATTATGTTTCCAATTAAAATGATTTCTGCCATTTTTCTAGCTCATATTAAAAATTATAAACATATAAAAAGAGCCATAGGCAAAATCCTCTAAATACATGATTTTTTATTTTGGATTCATTAATTATTGGTTAAACTAAATTTTTATTCAAATTTATAGTTTTTATGATTGATGACAACCAACTCAGCTTTGGCGACGCCCTGCTTTCAACCAGGCGAAAAATCTGTAACCTCTCTAAACATCTGGCAAAGCTTGACTGGATCATTGACTGGCAGCCTTTGGTTCAGGAGATTTCGTTGATCGATAAAACCGACAGGATAGCCGGTTGATGTCCTCGTAAAAACACACTATAGATGGATTATCGCCTCTGCATTTTCATTTGTTATAGCACTTTTTTTAAAATACAGGCCGTTTGAAAAAAGCTTATCCTCAATTAGCGGAATCAGTTATAAAGAGATATTTGCATATAGTGTTCCTTTAATGACAGCCAGTATCTATGGCATCATGTTTCGAAGTGCAGACAAGTTTTATATCAGCCGTTATTTTGGTGAGGAAGTTTTTGCAGAGTATGCGAATGGATTTATTCAATTGCCCTTTGTAGGTATGATTGCCGGAGCCACTTCGGCGGTTTTACTGCCTTTATTTTCTAAGAAGATGGAGAATCCAGATAGTGGTGATAAAATTCTGGCTGTCTGGAAAAGTGCATGGAAAAAATCTGCCCTGATCATTTACCCGTTGTTACTTTATTTTCTGTTCTATGCAGAAAATGTTGTCATTATTTTATATGGTGAAAATTATTACGGTTCCATTATTTACTTCAGATTAGCTTTATTTATTAATTTTTTTAACATCATTATGTTTACACCCGTCATTTTAGCGATGGGAGAAACAAAGTTTTATTCATTTGTTCATCTCGTTGTTGCGGGATTGATATGGATGATGGGTTATGGAGTCATTTTTTTTGAAGGAACTCCCTTTTTAATTGGCCTGATGGTTGTACTGCTATCCATATTTAAAGCCATCTGGCTTATACTGTTCGTGGCTGAGAAAATGCAGTGGAGTTTTAAAAACCTCGTTCCAATAAATTTTCTTGCAAAAATTATATTTCATTCATAGTTATGATTGTCATCAGCCTACTTTCGATATATATGGAAAATCTTTCAAGAGGATGGGAATTGGTTGTAACATTTGGTTTGTTCATGTTTTTTTTTAATAACCACTTCCAGATTTTTCAATCTTAATTATTTGAGTGTAGCAATTCCAATTTTTAAAAAAGGAATATTTAAACGTTAATGTTATTTGAAATTATATTAATTGCAGCCAAATTGAGGCTCAAGTTTGTAATGATTACAGGAATAGTTTCAGCAGATTATGGAATGTAATAGTGAGTAAGTAATAGTTGAGTTTTAAATGAGTAAAAAGAAAAAGATTTTAATTGTCTCTAAGTCATTTTATCCAAAGCAAACTCCAAGATCCTTCAGAACTACTGAACTTGTAAAAGAACTTTCAAAAAGAGGACATGATATTAAATTATTAACCATAACTCATGAAAATCAGCTCGGAAGTTTAGAAGAAAAATTTAATATAAACATTGAAAATTTAGGCCCTTTACTTTTTAAAAGATTCAACATTTCCGGTAACATGGTAACACTGGGGGTAAAGAAGATTATAAATCGAATATTATTGCAATTTTTTGAATACCCGAATATTGAATTAATGTTTAGAGTAAAGGAAAAACTGAAACATGAAGATCATTACGATCTGCTGATTTCAATTGCACATCCGCATACCATTCACTGGGGGACAGCCTCGGCAAGAACTAAAAAACACAGAATTGCAAATACATGGATTGCTGATTGTGGAGATCCATATATGGGGCAGCAAATGTATTCATTTAGAAAGCCGTTTTATTTTTCATTTTTTGAAAAAAACTTTTGCAGAAAAGCAGATTATATATCCATCCCGAAAGAGGAAGCAAAAGAAGCATATTACGATGAATTTAAAAATAAACTTAAAGTTATTCCGCAGGGATTTGACTTCGATGAAATTAACATTGATGAAGATGCTTATAAAAAAAATCCTATTCCTACTTTAGCTTATGCAGGGGCTTTTTATAAAGACACAAGAGATCCGAGGCCTTTTGTTGAGTTTCTTTTAAAACAAGATGTAGATTTTAAATTTATTGTTTTTACAAACCAAAAAGGACTGCTGGAATCATATGTGGGCCGGGGGAATGGTAAATTAGTACTGAAGGATTACATTGACAGAAGTGAATTATTAAATAAACTATCAAGGATGGATTTTTTGGTGAATTTTGAAAATAACTCTGCTGTGCAATCACCAAGTAAACTAATAGATTACTATTTAACCGGACGACCCGTACTTTCGATTGATCCTAAAAAAATTGATAAAAAAAAGATTATTGAGTTTTTGTCCAGTAATTATACTAAAAAACAGATATTCTCAGATGCCGGGAAATATAAAATCGAAAATGTTGTGGATCAGTTTCTCAAGCTAACTTAATTGACTTCTTTTTTTGACAGCCTCCATAACTGCGAAGCTTACAAGTATAATGAAAAGTTTGTTTTCTAAAACATATTTTAAAAGAACAGATTTACAGAAATACTTACCAATATCTCAATAACTTTTATTCTAATTTTTTTAATGAATTTAAAAAAGAAACTACCTCCCAATCGTAGTTATAAGCAAATCAAGAATCAATATTTAGTTGAAAAATCAATTGCTGAAAGATTGAAGAAGGCTGATCGTCAGGAGAGAAAACGAATCTTTGAAACAATGTATGATGAACTGTTCGAACAAGTGCCTGATCATCCACGATTAACAAGAAGAAATTCTGATCAACTTACTTTAAAAGCAAATGAGGAGAAATTCTCTCTGGTTAATAAATACGTGGATAAATCTACAGTATTTTTAGAATTTGCTCCAGGGGATTGCAGGCTTTCATTTAAAGTAGCTAAACATGTTAAAAAAATATTTGGAGTAGATATTTCTGATCAGCGAAATCCCAAAGACAGCGTTCCGGAAAACTTCAAATTGATTGTATATGACGGCTACAATTTAAATGAAATCGAAAGTAACTCTATTGATGTTGTATTTAGTGATCAGTTAATAGAGCATTTCCACCCGGAAGACACTAAATTGCATTTTGAATTGGTTCACCGAATACTCAAGAATGGTGGTAAATATATATTCCGAACCCCCCATCCACATTCAGGTCCTCATGATATATCAAAATATTTCTGTCATGAAGCAAAAGGCTTCCATTTAAAAGAATGGACGTATACAGAAATAAATAATATGCTTCAGGATATAGGGTATAAGGGATTTCGTACTTTTTGGCATGGGGGAGGGTTTACATTTAGAATGCCCTATATCTATTTTAGAATTTGTGAAAAGTTTCTTGAATTATTTCCAAAACGATATATCAAAAAAGTTGCCAAATTTCTAATTCCATCATTATATGGGGTGGCTGTCAAGTAATTTTTCTTTCAAATGGCTAATAACCCCTTAAGGATAGCAGATCAGATCTTACGGGATAGATCGATATGATTTTACATAAAGAACAGATTGCCGGTAGTTATATATTTATCGCTTGTACGGTAACCTTTGTAAAAATGTATGTACTGTTTGCATATCTGTTAGGAACTTCAGTAGCAGTCATTACATCAATCTTTTTTTTAGGGAATATTGCTGTTATTTACTATGGGAGACGAACCTTGGTAAAGAAAAAAACATTCATAATTTTTGGGGTTTTTCTTGTGTTGGTGCCTTACTTTTTTTCCATAATCAATTTCTTTATTTCTCCCTCGGCCTTGTTATTACAGTTGTTCTATCTGTCGCAGATTTTGGTTGGAGCCATTGCAGTTGTACGATATAAACAACAGGTAAAAAAAGCGATTATAGCGGCTGTTATCCTTAATTTATTAGTGGGAATCGTTAGTATAGTGATGCCCGCATTGTTTGCGCCTCTATCCGAAATTAATGCATCAAGAGTAACATATGGCGGGCGAGCGATCGGTTTCTTTCTGCAACCCAACACTTTTGGTGTGGCGAATGTTGTATTAATGATTGCTGCCAGTGTACTCTGTTCTCGTAAAACATTTCACTACCTTTATCCGCTGCTTTTTGTCACAACTGCCATCTCTTTTTCCCGTTCTGCTATAGGGTTGTTTTTTATAACAACATTTATTTTACTTGCTTACTCTTGGTTGAGGGGCAGGTGGCGCTTGAAACATGCGATGAAACCGATGATTCGAATGGGGGGAGTAGTAGGAATTGGAATTATACTTTTTTTGGCGTCTCCGTACAGTGTTATATTAGATAATCTTCAGTCGTTTGACCAAGTTTATTCACGGATCGAATTTTTTATGAATTTTAATCCAGATTCCATTATTGAAGATGCTTCTTTGGAAGACAGGGCTGATTTCCAGCGGAAATATATTGAACAATTACCTCAAATATTTCCAGTGGGTAAAGGATTAGGATCCGAGTGGATTGCAATTGATTCGGGAGCGTTGGAGGGAAAAGCTCACATGACACATCTTCAATTGCTTTATGAGGGAGGTGTCTACTATTGGATATCGTTTATAATAGTACTGTGTACATTTTACTATTTTTTTTGGAAAAACAAGAACTCTTCACAGGAAAAAGCATATTTCGCATCTCAAATTCTCATATTTATGATCGTATTCTCTCTTTTTTCTTCAAGTATGCTTGCAATGAGGGAGCTGTATCTGGTTATGGGGCTAATGATTCAATTCAGACCTGTAAATTCTATAGAGTATTTTTTGAAAGAAGAAAGGTTCTAATAAGTTTTCAACATGACTAACTTTAAAAGTTTTAAGTAATTTGCTAAATCTAAATTAGTGAAACACATACAATGTTAAATTTATGGAATCAGGCTGAACTACTGTGTAAGCGAAATATATTATTCTATCGAATATGGTTCTTCTTAAATAAAAATAAGCTTGATCCAAACATAAAGTTGCCTGATAAAAAGGACGATTTATATTTGGATGGGTATCCACGTTCAGGAAACACCTATTTAAAAAGTGTTGTTTCTTCGGTTTTTGAGAATATTTCTTTTGCTCACCACTTGCATACAATAGCTGGCATGAAGCTGGCAAAATCACGTCGTGTTCCATGTATTATTATTTTTAGAAAGCCGATTGATGCCGTCACCTCTCTTGCGTTTACAAAAAAAAATCGTTCTGTTTCACCTTTGTCTACTGATGTAGAAATATTACTTCAACAGTTATTGGATGAGTGGTTACAATATTATCAGTATGTTTTAAACAATCATTATAATATTACACTTTTAAATTTTGAGATGATTAAAACAGATGAGATAAAAGTTCTGCAAATAGTGGCTAATACAATACAATTGAATAAGACCATAAAAGAGGAGCATCTTCGCGACATCGTTTTGGAAAATAAACTAAGAATGAAAAGGAAAGAAACTATGAAAGAAGATGCTATCTCTTCACTGCCAAATGAAAACAGGAGAAACCAAAAGAAGAAGTATAAGGCAATCTTAGCTGGAGATCCAAAGCTTAGAGAAGCTGAGCAGTTATTTGAGAAATTAGTACAGGTTACTAAGGGGTATAGTCTTTGATATGAAGATATGTTTTATGATCCATTCATTACAAGCGGGAGGAATGGAAAGAGTAACCTCACTTCTTTTAAAATCATTTTCAAAAAAAAGCCAGGTTGATTTACACGTAATATTGTATGGTATCGACAGAGAAATTTTTTATACCATACCAGATTCAATTCATATTCATAAACCTGAATTTGAATTCAATAATAATCAAAGAGTATGGAATACATTTAAGACACTTTTATTTGTTCGTAGAAAAGTGAATAAAATTAAACCAGATTGTATTCTGAGTTTCGGTGAGCTTTGGAACAGTTTTGTACTTATAGCGTTGTTAGGTGTGTCAATTCCGGTGTTTATTACAGACAGATGCTCACCTTTAGCTTCTTATAGTAAGTTTCATACTTTCCTTCGAAAATACTTATATCCTAAATCAGAAGGAATTATTGCTCAAACTTCAAAAATGAAAGAATTTTACTCAGAATTGTTTAATCATAATAACATCAGGGTTATTCCGAATCCAATTGAAACACGATTTAATCTAAAAAAAGAAAAAAGTGAAAAGGTCATTTTGTCTGTGGGCCGTTTGATTGAGACGAAACATCATGATCGATTAATTAACATATTCAAAAATCTTAATGCACCCGGTTGGAAATTAATAATCGTTGGTGGGAATGCTTTAAGGCAGGATAATTACAGTAAACTGTCTGATCAGATAAAAGAATACGGGTTAGAGGAACGTGTAAAATTAACCGGTGAAGTTAAAAATGTTGATAAATATTATGAAAAGGCTGATATCTTTGCGTTTACATCCAGTTCAGAGGGATTTCCAAATGTTATAGGAGAAGCGATGGCTTCAGGTTTGCCGATAGTCAGTTACGATTGTGTTGCCGGACCTTCCGATTTAATCGTTGATAAGGAAAATGGCTTTTTAATTTCTCTTTTTGATGATGATGATTTTATAAAAAAACTCCAAAGGTTAATTGATAATCGAGAATTGCGTGAGCGACAGGGTACAGCTTCAAGAGAATTGGTAAAAAAATTTTCCCTTGAAAAAGTAAGTCAACATTATTTTGAGTTTATCACGAATAACAAATGAGAATTCTTCAAATAAACACAGTTGTAAACACCGGTTCTACAGGGCGAATAACTGAGGACATTGGGAAGCAGCTTATTAGCGAAGGCCATACAAGCCACATTGCTTTTGGGCGAAATGAGCGGCACAGTCAGTCGGAATTGATCAAGATAGGAACAAAAGCAGATGTATTGTGGCATGGTTTATATACTCGTCTAGCCGACCGCCATGGTTTCGCATCTAAAAAATCAACCGTTGAGCTGACCCAGGAAATAGACCGAATCAAACCGGATGCCATAGGCTTACATAATCTGCATGGATACTATTTAAACATTGAAGTGTTGTTTAATTATTTAAAAAAGAGGCAAATTCCGCTCGTTTGGACACTTTTTGATTGTTGGTCTTTTACGGGGCATTGTGCTTATTTTACAAAAGTAGGATGTGAAAAGTGGAAAACACATTGTAAAGAATGTCCTCAAACTCAAAGCTATCCGAAAAGTTTCTATTGGGATAACAGTTTTCGAAATTTTAGTGATAAACAAAAGATATTTACAGGTCATCCAAATACTACAATCGTAACGCACAGCCAATGGCTGAAAGACTTAGTAGGAAAATCGTTCCTGAAGGAATATCCTGTTAAAGTAATTCCTTCAGGAATTGATGTATCACAGTTCAGAGTCATTAAAGAATCCATGAACGAACTTAAACTTACAAAAGGGAAAAAGGTATTATTGGGTGTCGCCAGTATTTGGGAGGAACGCAAGGGATTGGATGATTTTATAGAATTATACGATTTGCTTGCTGAAGAATACCAGATTGTACTAATTGGTGTGACAAAAAAACAAAAAAGACAATTGCCAAGCGGAATATTGGGAATAACTCGAACAGAAAATATTCAAAAGCTGACTGAGTGGTATAATCGGGCTGATGTTTTTTTGAATCCTACGTATGAAGATAACTTTCCAACTACGAACCTGGAAGCTCTTGCTTGCGGTACTCCTGTGATTACATATGATACGGGGGGTAGTCCTGAAGCCATTGACTCAAATACAGGGATGGTTGTGCCGTGTGGAGATATAAAAGCCTTAAAGAAGGCCGCAGAACATTTATCTGTAAATAAACCTGAAATGACTTCAGCTTGTAGGAGACGAGCTGAAGAACTTTATGATTGTAAAGATCGATACGAGGAGTATATTAATTTGTATAAATCTGTTACGTATAACAGATAATTTCTTCTGGAGTTTTTATGGGATTTCAAATTACTACGTCTTAAATAATGAAAGTATCCATAATAACAGTAGCACTTAATGCCGAGAATACAATACAGGATACGATCGATAGTGTGAAATCACAGACTTATCCTGACATAGAGTATATCCTTCTGGATGGTGACTCCAACGACGCAACGTTAGAGATTATTCAAAAAAATCTGGATGTTATCGATCGATGGATCTCCGAAAAGGACAGAGGGATATATGATGCAATGAACAAGGGTATTCAAATGGCGAATGGAGAAATTATCGCTTTTCTGAATGCGGATGATATCTATGCATACCCGGATGCTGTAAATGATATGGTTCAATTATTTAAGAAAAAAAAAGTGGATTCCTGTTATGCAGATTTGGTTTATGTGAGCCATAAGAATCCCGATAATGTACTGAGAAAATGGAAAAGCGGCCGATATAAAAATGGGATGTTTAAAAACGGCTGGATGCCTCCCCATCCAACGTTTTTGGTAAAAAAAGATATTTATGAAAAATACGGGATGTTCAACCTGGAGCTGGGAACCGCTGCCGACTATGAAATCATGCTTCGGTTTTTGCACAAGCACAAAATCAGTGTTGCCTATCTTCCGAAAACACTTATCAAAATGAGAACAGGGGGAGTAAGTAATGAATCAATCCTGAACCGGATACGAGCAAACAAAAATGACAGGAAAGCATGGGCAATTAACGGGCTTAAGCCAAAATTCTATACTCCTATTTTAAAACCGCTAAGAAAATTACATCAATACTTCTAATATACTCAAAATAAAATTAAAAGATAAGCTAATAAAATTCGAACTACCTGAGTGAGAAGTATTCTGGCTTCTTTATACTTTTATGGAACTCTGAAAATAATTTAGGTATATTGGTTCAATCAAAAATGAAAATTTAAAACAGGAAAGAAGAGAGTTAAAACCTGTTTAAATCATCTGCATGGAAATTTCTGCAATTTATATAATAGGGCTTTGTAGTATAATAGCATTTTTAATCTCCAAGACATTAGTTCCTGTATTACTATTAGTTTCAAAGAGGAAAAGACTTTTTGATAATGGAGCCGGGCACCACAAACTGCACACCGGGTTAGTGCCTACACTTGGTGGGGTTGCGATCTTTACGGCATTTATGGTTACTTTTTCTGCGAGTTCGTACGCCGATGATATAAGTGGGTTTGGATATTTTGTTGCAGCCTCAATTATATTGTTTGCTGCCGGCCTAAAGGATGACTTAATTGTCATTTCACCCAGTAAAAAATTAGGAGCTCAATTTTTAGCAGCAGCACTTATTATTTTTGGCACAGGCATTCAGTTTACAAATTTGGGTGGGGTTTTTGGAGCGGAGTCTATATCGCCGTGGTTTGGCATACCTCTTACGTTCTTTTCTGTTATTGTAATTATAAATTCACATAATCTTATTGATGGAATTGATGGACTTGGAGGGAGTATTGGTGTTTTGGCATCGCTATTTTTTGGGTATTGGTTCTATAAAGCAGGACTATATCATTGGGCAGCATTTTCTTTTATTCTAACAGGTTCTATTCTTGGTTTTTTGTGGTTTAATTTCCCGCCGGCAAAAATATTTATGGGGGATACCGGGTCTTTAGTGATTGGGCTCTATATATCAGTATTAGCAATTAATTTTGTAGAACATTCACTAACGATTTCGGATGTGGTTTACTGGGAAGATGCCGTGCCTGTTATTGTAGCAGCTGTTCTTGTCGTGCCCCTTTATGATACACTGCGAATATTTATTGTTCGAATGTTTAATGGAAAATCTCCCTTTGATGCTGATAACGATCATGTTCATCATCATTTAATGAGAACAGGTTTTAATCATGCTCATATAGTTGTATTTCTTCTTGCGATAAATGTTATCATACTTGGATCTACAATTATATTATCCAATTATTTATCGAATACCTGGCTTCTCTTCTCTCTATTAACTTTGTGTGTATTACTTTTTCCGACCAATGGCCGAAAAAGAAATTTCATTGAGAATTTTGTACCCAATGAGTTTGGAAAAGAAGAAGCAGATAATGAAACTCGGGAACCCCTTTCAGAATCAGATATGCACAGTGAGAGCTTCCTCTTGGATGAAAAAGACAAGGATTCCCAAAAGAAAGTAGTACACGAAGCATAGGATATGAGATAGTACTGTGGAACAGAAAACTCATTTTTTTACTTCCCCGATAGTTCAGGGCTATTTCGATGGAAATGCATCCTCGAAATTATCATAATGTGATCGCTTCGGGGCGCTCAATATGAAGTGTTCATTTAATAATGTCATTCTTATCTCGAACTGATGTTAAGTAGTATCTCTCCAATATGACATTTATGATTGCATTTTATCCAATTTCATATAAAAAAATAGATTTTCAGCAAATTAGAATAAAATAATACAGTGTAGTGTATGTCACTTAAAGACGGACGAACTGCATTTGTAAAGCAAAAGTTCGATGAAAGGTTTAATCCAAATGAAGAATTTTTAGGACTGAATAAAACGGTTAATCACAATGAGCCGTTGGTATCAGTCTGTGTACCGGCCTACCAGCACGAACAGTTTATAGCAGAATGTTTGGAGAGTATACTTAGCCAAAAAACCAATTTTACCTATGAGGTTTTAATTGGCGAAGATGAAAGCAGGGATCGTACAAGGGAAATTTGTAAAGAATATGCAAAAAAACATACAGACAAGATCCGATTATTTCTGAGAGATCGGAAGACGTCACAGTTATATGACGAGACCGGAGAGTTTCTGTACAGGTTTAATGTGAAGTGGTTACGGTTAAGTGCCAGGGGTAAATATATTGCACTTTGTGAGGGGGATGATTACTGGACATATAAATACAAATTGCAGAAGCAGGTCGATTTTTTGGAGGATCATCCTGACTATTCAACGTGCTTCCATAATGCAAAGGTTATCTACACAGACAAATCAGATGCTCATCCGTTTTCTACAATAAAAGAAGGGGAGTACACCGGGATACAGATCTATGAAAATCGGCTCATTCCAACTGCTTCAGTTGTTTTTGTGGCAGCTTGTGCTGAGAATAAAGACTACTTTTTTAACAGCAATTTCTTTTTTGGTGATCTCGTGTTGTTCTTAACACTCGCCGAATCTGGTAAACTCTGGTATTTTAATGAGATTTGGAGTGTTTACAGAAAACATGAGGGAGGAATGATGCATGATGTTTTTGAAGATCCTGAAAATGTTCGAAAATTTATTATTCATCAAAAACAAATAATTAAAACATTCCCTGACAAATACAAAAAAACAGGTCATAAAATGGTTAGCTGGTTTTACTTCATTCTATTTAGAAAAACTTTTAAGAAGGATCCATTTGGATCGTTAGGATCTCTATTAAAATCATTTTGGTATTCATGGAGCAGATGTGCCGAACTTAGTATAAAGTTTATACGAACCCGTTTTGGGTTTTAAATAGTGTCTCTAAGAGACGTTCCCGAAACATCAAAGAATTTCTAAGGACAACTTATGTTACACAAGATGTAGTAAAATGGGTTTATTGAGGTTATTAAAGCATGTTTATGAATCTCGATTGTAATTTAAATTATGGCAATGAATGTGGCTAAAGCCACCTGTTTTGGGAAGCTACCCTGCCCGTTCAGCTGAAGCTGACGGTAATAGATAAGTATCATATTGCAGTTGGCTTTAGCCAACTGGCAGCTAACTCCACTCACCGATTGGGCTTTAGCCCCATCCCGCCATTATTCTTTTAACATAAACTTGCTGAAAATTGAGTCTGATTCGCTTTTTTACAAGTTATTTGGATAATTATTGTAAGATGAACTATCCTCTGAAATTCTTTGAGACTTCGGGACGTTCCACTCGCCCCAGAATACTCATTTGCACGTAGTGCACAGCATTTTTAGAGGCTTCGCGTGCCTGTCTGTCGTACAAACCAACGGATGGCGGGCCGTGAACTTGATGTTTACTTAGGACACAATGATTTCTTACAAACACTAAATAAGATGAAGCAGAACTTTTTCAATATTTTTTAAATGTTCATTATTTAAAACTAAGGATGCACTCTTGATATCTTTAGCAGTGTGCTCAGAAACCGTACAAGTAAAGGATCTGTAATTGAGATTTAAATTTTTGGAAATGCTTTGATACATTTTTGGTTGATAGGAGCCCGGAAACAGTTCTATAACAGATGTATCAGAATTACAAAATGTAAGATTGGTAAGTCCGGCTCCGTGAACTCCTATAATTATTCGGGCATTTTTAAAAAGTGTTACCTGGTCTTTAAAACTAAGATTGGATAAAGTGTAAGATTGAAATCCATAATTGTTAAGGAGATCCAGCAACTCATTTTCATTAATCAACTGACGGTTGTTTGTATGATCGTTTCTTGAAATATAAATATAAGGGGATTGATTTGTTGTTTCAGCCAAATGCAGGAATTTGTTTCTAAGAAAGTTTGTAATCCATCTTGGAATTTTATCTGGATCTGGATTTGGATGAGAGGTTGCAAGAAGGAGATCACTTTTAATATGATGATATTTTTTGCTTGATAATTGTTGTTCAGTACTAATTCCCAGGTATTCCAGTGTTTCTTTTTGAAAGTGTAATTTATTGTCAGGTACCAGGAACTTAATATCTTGGTGGTTGTCAAGATATCGATCAAACAGTTTTAGTCTTGGCAGAGAATCGTACAACCAATGATAATAATTGTAATTACCGCCGCCGCCCGTCAGCAGGCTCAGTACGGTTCCGTTTATTTTTTTAGGAGGCGATTTTGGTTGAATTTCACCCGTTAATAATTTATTGAGATCATCATTCAGTATTTTTCCATTTTCAAATTGCCATGAAATTTCAGGAATAAGCTTTTTGTGTACACTAAATGAGATGTTATCAATACGGTTGGTAAAAGTAGTGCAATTTTTTACCCTGATGGTTTTATATCGATAATTATTAATTTTTTGAATCTCCGTAGTCAATTTCCGGGTAAAATTCTTATCGACAATATTTTTAGGAGCATAAAAGAACCAAAAAATCTTTCCAAAAGTAACTTGCCAAATATGTCGTAATAATCGCATAAGAAAATGGAATTCTGATCTTCAAAGAATATTTTATCCTAAAATAAATTTATAAATGTTTTTTTTAGTTTAAAGAGATTTCTTCACATGGTTGAATCATATATGGTGAGTTCTCAGTATAAAGACAAATCACCTTTGGTAAGTGTAATTATACCAACATACAATGGCGAGAAATTTCTTAAGGAAACGATAGAATCGGTATTAAACCAAACATTTGATGATTATGAATTGATCATCTGCGATGATTTATCGAATGATCTGACAGTTGAGATTATTGATCAATATCTGGATGAACCAAAGGTATCATTTTTTCAAAATGATAGGCGTCTTGGAATTGGAGGTAACTGGAATAATGGGATAAAAAAATCCAGTGGGAAATATGTAAAGATACTTTGTCAGGATGATATTCTATTGGAAAACTACCTAAGGGATGCTACAGATGTTCTGGAACAAGATGATCATATTTCACTTGTCACCACATTTGAAGGTTTTTTTGGTAAATATGATCGTGTTCTTCATTATGAAAATCTTCCTTTAATACACCGCGAGAATAAACCCCCGGGTAAGATGAATAGACAAAAGGCACGAGAAAGTGTTCTTAAATATGGCAATTGGATAGGAGGACCGACCTGTACGATCTTTCGTAAAAGTGACCTGGGAAAAGTGGGACTTTTCAGTGAATCCATCTATTGTAGTCTGGATTGGGAGCAATGGCTTAGGTTACTGGCAGTTGGTGATCTATATGTTTTACCTAAAATGCTTTTAAAAACCCGATTGCACAATTTACAGGAGACGAATAATTGCTTGCGAAACCTGGGGTTCAAAAAAGACCGTGTTAAAATCTTAAAACTGATTAAAAATCATCCGGAGATCTATGGAAATTTTAAAACTGGTGATCTAAATCAATGGATTGATCATTCTATACTAAAGTTAATGGACGGTGCTTCGAATAATGAGCGTGTGAATTTTGGAGAAATTATCTCATTTTTAAATAAACAAGTCGGTTTTTACAGGACTGCAAAGTTACGATTCAAATTTGCACTTATAAAAATTCATCAGAAATTATGTAGTTGAGAATCAATATGGCATTGATTAAATGAAGAAAGAAGAATGATGAATCTAACTGTATCCATCTTAATGTCTACATACAGTGCTGAATCCTATATCGGAAAAGCCATTGAAAGTATATTAAATCAGACGTACCAGGATTTTGAGTTTTTAATCATTGATGACGGTTCAACAGACTCCACGAGCGAAATTATTGAGTTCTATCGCTCGAAGGATGACCGGATTATTTTTATGAAAAACCAGCAAAATCGGGGTTTGAGTTTTTCGCTTAATAAGGGATTGGAAGTAGCCAAAGGAAAGTATATTGCAAGAATGGATGCCGATGATGTAAGCCTGCCAAATCGCTTGGAAACGCAGGTGAGTTTTATGGATACACATAAAGATGTTGCGGTATCATCTGCCTGGATGAAAACTCTGGGGAAGAAGAATGAAACGATCTGGAAATCACCTGAAACACATGAAGAAATTTTAGCAAGGTTGTTTTGCAATAATTGTATCTGGCATCCTGTATCAATCATACGCAAGGATGTTTTAGATGAATTAGGCCTACGATATAATGAAAACTATACCAAAGGTCAGGATTACAGATTATGGGTTGATATTGCAAAACATCAAAAATTGGCTAATATTCCGAAAATTTTACACTGGTACCGAATACATGAAGATCAAAGAACTAAACTTCCTGGAAATTACAATAAGAGTAAAAATCAACTTCAAGCTCTTAAAGATTTACCTGGCGTTAGAGTAGAGATGCTGATGGAATTTTTATCTCGTGAAGTGACGTTAGAAGAGGTTGAAACACATCAAAAACTTTTTTTTGAAATTCCTTTTTTTGAAAAAGATGAACTGATTAAGCTCAGTAAATGGGTCGATTATTTGATTGATGTAAATAAGAAAAGGCAGATATATATTGAGCCTGAGTTTAGCGAAAATTTGAAAGACACTTTGTTTAGAACCAAAGCGAAAAGTTTTAAATATTATTGCAGTACAAATAAAAGATTCACTCCGAAAATTCTCTGGAAACTTTTCTTTTCGGGAGATAAATATTATCTCCATTTTTCGGTGAAAGAGCTTTTTTATCTGATTCTCAATTCACTTGCTTTCAGAAGGAACAAGAAATACTCCAGTGGATAAACTGATAAGGTGGAGTGATTAAACCGTAATATTTTAAGTGAATATGAATTGTTAAAATGAAAATCCTGCTGATTGCCCAATTTGGTAAAAATGGAGGGACAAGGGAGGCATTCAAGCGAATACTGAATGCACACCATTCTAAAGGTTACGAAACCCATGTGGTTATCGATCCGGGCAGCGATGAAGAGATCAAACGATTTATCACCGGAATGGGATTTACATTTACAGAATTGATAAAACGATCTGCTTTTTTTGACAATATGTTTACCACGGTATTTTATGAGCATCTGAACTACGGGCCTGTTTTGAAACAGTTCAAACCGGACATGGTTGTAGCATCGATCGGAACAACTCAACATGCACTCTACTTTTTTACCCGTAAATATCCAATGGTTTATCTTCTCCATACCATACAGAAAGATCTGAAGAAACCATTCCGGTTGTTTTTTAAAATGTTCAGTTTGTTATCTGATAAAAATCAGTGGATATGCGGAGTTTCCAGGGCGGCGGCGGAATCAGTTATCAAAAACTGGGGGTACCCGAATGATCAGACCGCAGTTCTTCACAACTGTTACAGAAAAAATCATGTATCGGTACTACCCGTTAGAGAAAAGAGTGATCGTATCACCGTCTTGACTTTGGGGCATATGGTTGAGTATAAGAATCCTGAAGTCTGGCTGGATGTCGCACGAAGGATTACGCAGAAGTACAAAAATGTAGAATTTATCTGGTTGGGTGATGGAGTTTTGTTAAAAGAGTTCAAGGAAAAAACTAATGATGACGATAGAATACATTTTCCTGGTTTTAAGAATGATGTCAGAAAATATTATGCCGGTGCCTCTATCTATTTTCAGCCGAGTAAGATCGAAAATCACAGTTTTTCGGTATTGGATGCAATGGTTAACCGGTTGCCCTGCGTGGTATCTAATGTTGGCGGACAACCAGATAGCGTTCAGGAGGGGATCAATGGATTTTTATGCGAACCAGATGATAAAGAGTGCTATATACAGAAAATTTCGAAACTTATAGAAGATTCTGAACTAAGAGAACAAACAGGCGGCGAGGGGAAACGCTTGGCTAAGCAAAACTTTAATCCTGATGACTATAAAGATAAATTATCTGGACTATATAAAAGAGTATTGAATTATAGTTGAATAATTGAATGAATCATATTTTAAAGATATTTTAGTTTGCTAATACTGAGCCCCATAATGCATATTACAAGTATTTATTTTATTTAGATCAAAGTTATCGTGAAGTGAAGTCCGTATTTAATCGTTTATTTCTTCTCCTTTTTACATCTGTTACAATATTTGTAGTGAATGTGGAGGTTGCTTGTTCACAGACGATGACTGTGGGTGACCCGATGTTTCAATACCTTCGTCTTCTGGAAACAGAAAATGACAGTGCTCAACTGCCTTCACTCATGTTGCGGTCTGTATCTGCCGAGGATTATTTACAAAAACTTGAACTGAAAGAAACTCACCCATGGAGTACACATCCTTTTTTCGGGAAAGATGTGGAGTTTATTGAAATCATTGAAGAAGTGACAACACAAGATTCGGTTCAGACCCACCAAGGTGAAACAGGGAGAAACGGTTTACAGAATTAGTCGAATGTATGGGATTACAGAAGCGGAGCTCATTGAATGGAACAATATTGAGAACAATACCTTATATATCGATCAGGAGTTAGTTGTAGAAGAACCAAAGACATCTGTAGCTAAAGTTGTAAAAAAGATACAAAAAGAACCATCAGACTCAAGATGGACTCTGGAATATTATACACCAATTCTTAAAACAACTTATAACAACAACTATCCAATCGGACAAAACGACGGGGCATTGTGGCAGGGGAAGGGACTGAACTCAATGATTTCGGCCGGGGCATACTTCTCGTATGGTCCTGTTAAAGCTTCTGTCCGTCCGAATTTTATATATAACACAAATAAAGAATTCCCGCTTTCGAGATGGCCTGCACCGGAAGGGATTTCTGACTTTGGATATGAATTCAGTGTAATTGATTATCCCCAGCGATTTGGTTCAGATCCGATCAGTAAGATTGATCCGGGACAATCATGGATTCGTGCTGAGTATAACGAATTTAGTGCCGGATTCTCTACAGCTAATATGAGGTTGGGTCCGGCCATTTATAATCCGATTATGATGAGTAATAACGCTCCCGGATTTCTCCGCATTTTTATAGGCACTCACAAACCGTTTCAGACAGGAATAGGCTCGTTTGAAGGGGAACTTTTTTGGGGCAGATTAGATGAATCCGACTATTTTGATGAAGATGAGTCTAACGATTCAAGAATGATAAATGGGCTCACGCTTATCTATTCTCCCAAGTATATCAAAGGTTTACATGTAGGGCTATCGAAGATTGCAGTTAAACCTCAGTCAGATCTGTCATTTGGGGACTATTTTTTAGCCTTTCGACGTATGGAATCCGGTCAGCCATCTGATATAGACAGGCTTCAGATGTTTTCACTGTTCAGCCGATGGAGAATACCCGATTATGGATTCGAATTTTATGCTGAATGGGCAAGAAATACACCTCCTAAAAGCTTACGGGACCTTCTATTGGAACCCGAGTATTCACGTGTTTATACCATGGGGTTTTTTAAACGAGTTAATCTGGCTACCCAGCACTGGCTCACACTGAATTTCGAGTTAACCCAGATTGAAAGACCACGATCCATTGAATTTCGTCCTTCTCAGCCTTTTTATCGAAGCAGTTCAGTGATTCAGGGGTATACTCATGAGGGACAACTTTTAGGCGCTGGCATTGGCCCCGGTTCAAACAGCCAAAAAGTTCACCTTTCCTATTTCTTGCCAAAAGGAATGTTTGGAATCTCATTCAACAGGATTGTGCACGATAATACCCGGCTCTATGAGAATTATATGGTAATCGGTGAAAGGCCTTGGGGAATAAGAAATCCACGCATCGTGAATGAAGTGGAATTCCGTTTTGGTGTAAATACATTGGTGTTTTTGTTAGACAGGCTGGAACTTCAGGTTGATTTATACAGAACCAAGTTCTTTCATCACGAACATGGTACTCTGGATTTTGAAAATCCAACAGTTTACAATACAAATCTGCAATTCACCCTTCGGTATAATTTCGATAATTTTTTACGGTAACTTGAACTTATATCTTAATGGGTATTCTAAATGTTTGTAAAGTGGCAAGTCTGTTCAAATTTGAATGAATAGTCCAAATTAAACATTTTGAAAACTTCTGTTCTCCTGCTTACCTATAATCGGCTAAATACAGTAAAAAGAGTGTTGGCTGAAATTAACAAAGCACACCCGAAGAGAATTTATATAGCTGGTGATGGACCCAAGCCAAATGATTTGAAAGACAGTAAAAAAGTTGAGAAAGTAAGGAAATACATCTTAACTCAATATTGATAAAAGATATTGAGGTAAAAATACTTTTTCAGCCCGAAAATCTGGGTGTAAAAAAGGCTGTTTATGAAGCTTTGAAATGGTTTTTTCTGGATGAGGATCAAGGAATTATTCTTGAAGACGATTGTTTGCCTGCACCAGTTTTTTTTGATTATTGTGAAGAGTTGTTGGAGCTTTATAAAAATGACAGACGGATCGGGATGATTACAGGTAGAAATGAATTTGGTAAATATGAAAACCAATTTGAGGGAGACTATTTTCTTTCTACACGGTCTTATATTTGGGGGTGGGCTACATGGAAAGATCGGATTATGGACTTGGATATTGACATTCACCACAATTTCGGGATGGGTGATATGGTCACCCTTTTTAAGAACACATCTTCATTCCATGAATATATTTACAGGCGAAAGACAATCAGTGATTTAAAAGAAGGTAAAGTAGATACCTGGGATTACCAGTGGGCTCTTTCACTTTTGATGAATAAAAGATATACAATTGTCCCCAAAGAAAATATGGTAAAAAATATTGGCCTCGGAGAGGGGGCTACACACAAATTTCAGACGCGTGTGGATTCAGTTGGTCATTTTAAGGAGAAGAAAGATCTGGAACATCCAACCGTTTTAAAGGTTGATAAAAATTATACACAAGAGACAGTGAAGAAGGAAAACGGTAAACTTTGGAGACTGTTGATTCCACGATTTATGATTAAAATTGCCAGGGTTTTTTAAATGAAGGTACTCCATTTGGTTGCCGGTAATCTGAAATGAAGGAGCGGCTAAAGGTGCATACATACTTCATAAAGATCTATTATCATCCGGAGTTCAATCCACTATTCTCACAAACTCATTTATTCACAAGGATTTTGAAAATGTAGTTTCTGTCTCAAAGAGTGTACTGGGTTGTCTGGCTTCTAAAATCAGAACGAAGGTGGATAATAGCTATAAATTATTTTATGAGGACCAACCCGACATTAAGTTCAGTCCCGGACTGACAGGTTATAATTTCATTAAAAATGAACTATACAGACAAGCGGATATCATTCATCTGCATTGGGTTTGTAATGGATTTATTGACATCAAAAATCTTGCCCAAATTAAAAAACCTATTGTTTGGACATTGAGAGATATGTGGCCGATGACCGGAGGGTGTCACTATTCCCTTGAATGTGAACGATTTATTGATTCATGTGGAGGCTGCCCACATCTTGGCAGTACCCACGAGAGCGATTTATCAACATATCTTCAGAAAAGAAAAAAAAGGCATTACCCGGAACATATTACGTTTGTTGGTATCAGTGAATGGATCTCAAAACAAGCAAAAAAAAGCAGATTACTTAGAGATTTCAGAATTGAAACAATTTCAAATAATATTGATTTGAAAAGCTTTTTTCCTGTTGACAGGAGTGAGGCGAAGCAACATTTAAGTCTATCTGAAGATAAACCAGTTTTATTATTTGGTGCTCAATATTTGAATTCTGCTTACAAAGGCTATGATATCCTGATTGATATCTTGAAAAAAATAAAATTTGATGTTGAGATTGTTTTTTTTGGAAGGCATAATCCAATTGAGTTAAAAAAGAATCAACCAGGTATTCGATATCTTGGTTTCCTTGAGAGTGATGAACTAAGAAAGGCTTACTCTGCCGCTGACGTTTATATCTCCCCGTCGAGAATGGAGGCATTTGGAAAAACAGTAGCCGAATCTATGGCCTGCGGAACTCCCGTTGTTTGTTTTGATAAGACCGGCTCATCTGATATTATTGATCACAAAATCAACGGATATTTGGCTATTTCATACCAGATAGATGATATGATTAAGGGAGTTCAATACGTATTAAATAAACAGAACAAGAAATCAATTAGGGAAGAAGCTATCAAGAAAGTTGAACAAAATTATGGTGCGGATACTATCACAAAAAAATATTTGGAGCTTTATCAACAGCTTTTACAATAATTCTAAAATGATAAATTATCGAATCATTCCAGGTAAAAAATACCGAACACTTAGTTGCAGGTTCAGATTATTCCGGTCATTCTTGAACTGGTAGTCGTAATTCAGAAAATGGCTCCAGTAGAGATCGGCTTGGATTTCAAAATTGTGAATTTCGATGAAGCGGAGTCCATGAAATCCAACTCGAAATTCCACATTATGAAGTTCTGAGGGTTTTCTTTCCAGTAAATTTCTCTTGTAGAGTTGGTAGAGCCGGTCATTATGATGAACAATTCGGTTCAGTGAGAATCCCCATAGCCCTTTTGGATGATAATAGTTAAGCAGAATTCTCTGGTTGTTTGACCCAGGGCCGATGCCAGCGCCTAAAAGTTGTCCACGATTTGTAAATCCTTGAGGAACTTCACCATTGTTATAGTAAGAACCGGTATGTCTGAATTCTTCTAAACGGGGTACCTCCAGTTGGGTTACTTCAATATTAGTTGTAAGCCATCTATATTTAGAAAGTTCAAATTTTTTATTCAATCCAAGAACATACCCTCTGGCATGTTCAAAGTGACGGAGTAGATCTTGGAAATCTCCGGCATGATCATTTCGGCTCCATTCTGTATAAACTTCCATTCCATAGGAGGGAAACACCCACCTTGCAAATAAAGAGATCATTTGGTGAGAACCTAAATTGCCACTTGGGTTATCTTGACTCCTAAGTTTGTCTTTCAGAAAAGGTTGAAATATTTCTGTAATGTCAGAAAAATCAATACCATTTGGAGGATAGTACTTTTGAATCATTCTGGTTCCACCTATATGCAGCCCAGGTATAAAAGAGGGACTATAATTAAGAATCAGAGCATTGATGAATCTTTTATCATTGGAGTTAATTTCATCAAAATATTTTGATTCTGTCAAACGCCCTCCAAGAAACCGCCATTCAAAATTACCAATTAGGGTTTTGACTGGTTTATATGTACCAATAAAAGCATGTAAAAAACCGGGCGCATTGTTGCTGAATATAATCGGATTTTGGAATGCAGGCCCGCTCCAAATATTTTCTGTTGAAATACCAGCCGAAACACCATCATATTCTAATCTAATCCAGGACTGGCCGGGATGAAATCTACTTAAGGCTCCATTTCCGAACCGTTGTGGTTGATCTATGACAGCGGAGTAACTTCGTGGATCTCCAAATTCAGTAATGCCACCTGGTGGTGGAAATTGTGATAATTGAAAATCAAGATTTTGGCTGAATATGAATTGTGGTTGAAATGAAGTGCTGATAAGGCCATATGAAGCTGAAAATCCACTTGAAAGTAAGGTGTTTAAACCCTTTCCCTGCCACAAAGCCCCGTCATTCTGACCAACTGGAAGATGACTATTAAAAGTAGTCATCAACTGTGGAGCTAACAGCTGAATATTAAGCTCCGAATTACTATCCTCTTGTTGGAAAAAAGGATGTTTTTGCCAGGGATGCAATTGATCAGATATGGAATCAGACAGATTATCTTTAAAATAAATTGGACGGAGATTAAAAGAAGGTTGATCATTGATATTTCCATCGGTACCTAACAGACGGATGTATGATTCAAATGGATCACCAATAGAAAGGCTTTGTGTAAACCCACTTTTCTGAGATAATATTAGAATAAAAAAAAGTAGTATAGATTTGTAGAACAGTTTTTGCATATGGGTACTAAGCTCGTAAGTTTAAATCCAAACTTGTCAATAAAATTATAAGTAGTTATTGAATGTTTGTGTTGCCAAAAAAATATTTACTCATGACAGAGCTGAAGTTTATGGCTAATTCTGAATCTTTTTCAGCATAATTATGAGAAAAGAGATTATATTTTTTCTCAGACAAATATAATGATCAGATAGTAAATAATGTCCATAAGATTTATCGACAGAAGGGAGATCGGGACTTTTGCGTATTGATGCATGGTGATAATCACTTTATTAAGAACTCCATCCCGATTCGTAATTTTACTATGAAACATTTATCATCTCCTTTAATAAAATTTCTTAGTAACCGATTGAAAAAAATATTAAGCAATTAACACTCCGACTTGGTTACAAAATAAGAGATTTTATCTCAAATAACTCAAAATAGAGTTCGCCATCTGTTCTTTGATTCTCTGTCGATGGAACTGATTAATAAACCTGCTATTATTTATTGATGTTCCGCTTGTGAAGAATTTTTCTATATTTTTGATCTGACTCATCAGCCCATCTACATTTCCGGGTCAAATATAAATGAACCCTCAATATTTTCATTCAAAAACTGTTGGGCATATCCATTTACACCAGCTAAAATCGGTTTTTCAACAGCAGCGAGTTCAAATACTTTTGACGGAAGAACTTTTTTAAAAATTGGAAGATTATTAAGGTGTATAAGTAAAATATCGGCATCTTTGTATTCTTCAACAATCTCATCTCGGTTCATCGGTTCTACTATATCCACGTTGTTTACGTCCAATTCTTGTAATTTATTAAGAAGCTTTTGTTTAGCACCGCCATCTCCGATAATCCTGAAAAAATATTCTCCGTCCAGAAGTTTAGCAGCTTCAGGAATTATTTTATGCAGTCCCTGACCATCCCCAATATTTCCGGCATAAATTATTTTTTTAATCTTTCCATTTTGAGGCACCCGCTGGTTCTGAGCTTTTATAAAAACAGGATCAACTCCGTGTGTATAAAATGAAAAATTGGTTGCCTGAAACGTAATGAAATCTCCTTCAAAACCTTCGCTAATCAAATTTATATGCGAGGCATAATTAAAGACTTTTTTTTCGCGATTCTTCACAAAGGGTGTCACTAAATATTTGATTAACGGATTCTTTGAAACGTTCTTAATGGTCTCACTAAATAGATCACGAATATCAAGATATAGCAAAGCATTATTTCGTTTGGCTATTAAATAACCAAGGTACGAAGTAAAAAACCGGCTGGAGGATGCAAAAACCAGGTCATATTTCCTGTTTCTTGTTCTCTTAAGAACTTCAAAAAAATACGTTTTAAAACTCACTATTTGATCCTTCACACCACTCTCATGCGATGGAACCACAATGCGTTCGATGAAAACATTTCCGAGCTGTTCGTTTTCTTTGAAGTCTTCTCGGAATGTTGCGTATCGGTTAGGACTTGTGGTAAAGACATCAATGGTAATATTCTTGCCTTCAACTTGCTTTGCCAGCTCATCCACAAGGGGAGAATTTCTAAAAGAACCGGCACATAAGTCAGGCCTAAAATAAAATGTTAAGTACAGGATTCGTTTCATGTACTGGGAAAAGTAATTCTTAGTGATGCATTGTGTTCAAACTCGTATCTGATTCCAACGGCTTCAGTCCGAATGTTGAATGTTTTTGAGTATTTGTATGTAAACTTTTCGACGTGGTAAATGTTCTGTAATTCTATCTCAGTCCCGTTATCAAGTATAACTACATTTTTTCTCAGTTCCTGAATTTTTATATCAGGATGAAAATGAAGCCTGCCCTCAACTGGTGTTTCCAGGTTTACTGTATCGGAAATATCAATTACATAATCTGCGCATGTAAACGTTCTTTGATGTTCAAAATTTTCACCTGATTTAAGTTTATGATTCAGACGCAGATTAAATTCAAAACCTGTCTCCTCCATAATTTTAACATCCGGACGTTTTGCAACTCGAAATTTCCCCCAAACGTCAGCTGTATTTTGCCCTTTAAATGTAACCGTATTATGTGCTTTTGTTGAACGCTCCCAATTGCGTCGCTCGTTGGCTTCATATGTTGAAACTCCCGGATCTATAATAATGGGTTGCCCGCCATAGTATAGGATGAATGAGAGTGAATCAGCATGAGCGTGCCCCGGCAGGTATTCAGGTTTAATTCCACAGGCATCAATTAAGAGTTCTGCATTCCCATCTGAAAATCTTCGGTATCCGGAGTCACTGAGAGATGACGATCTATACTCACTAATTCCACACTGCCGGGCCATTTCAAGAATCTGTTTCTTGGAATGGGCTTGATGATCTGTTGAATCATTGAAATGAGCCAAATCCCCATTTCGGAAACTCATTTGATCAATCCAGCCTAGCATTTTCTTAGCTGTTTCGGTAAAACGTGAATGCAATTCTGAATCCTGAGGTAAATAATAGATGGCCTCGAGAAACCGAAATAACAGAATGAGATGGTACATTGGACTCCGTTCAAAATGACCGCCATCTGATAAGATCTGTTCCGGCACCTGTTCAGAAAAGATCTGCTTTGCAAGATTAGCCCATTTTTCTTCTTGAAAAAAAATACCTCCCATCAACAGGGCAAATGCATTCTCCATCAGGTGATTACCCAACAAATGATACTCGGGTCGATTTTCGAGAAAGTGGAGTTCCGAGTATAGATAGTCTGTTAATTCTGTTTCCTTATCAATATTCTTTTTGTTTTCTGATAAAAAACGAAGGAGATTCATAATCCGCAACGAAGCGGGATAGGGTTCCGGTTTTAACTTCCCAACTTTCAGCCACTCATACAGGTTAAGTAAAAGATACTCTTTTTCGGCGGCAGACAAATTATCCTGCTTTAAAAAGTCAGCATATTGAAGATGATAATTCCAAAGTTGACCATAGGAATCATCAGCCCAATTAATTTGGTTTTTGTAATTTTTCGACAAATTCAGAACAGTAACATGATAACCGGAATCCGTCTTTTCAATAAGTTTTTTAGATGCTGGGATTGGTAGGCATCGAATTGAATTTGGTTTTGTATTGCCCTGACTGCGTTTAATTTTGAGAGATCGTACAGGTGTCAACAAATATTTAATCCGATAGAAAAATTGCTTTGGAGTAACATAGGCCAGTGTTTGTAGAGACTGCTTAATCTTTTTGAACACCTGAACTCCTTTTCTTTTTGGCCTTTAATTTTTGTTGGAGCATTTCTTTCATTACGTACGAGAGCGTATAGCACTGCCGATATTCAGAATGATTCTCCCGAACGTTAAACATCTCAAGTGTTTCTTTCGAACCGACTTCGATTAACCCCTCAATTCCTTTGATAATTGCTTTTTCCCGAATGGATTCAATATCATCATTCTCTTCAATAGAATATGGAATACTTTTGATGATTTTTCCCGTATCAATTCCCCGGTCAATCAGGTGAATCGTAGCTTCCTGTTTTTGATCCAGCAGGATCGACCACTCAGCCGCATTCATGCCTCGAATTTCCGGTAGTGGGCCTTGGTGAGCATTTAAAATTCTGCCATCCATCTGGTTAATTACAGGTTCTTTCAGAATTCCGCCACCGCTGTAAACGAGCCACTGAGGATCAGTTTCTTTTAAAAAGTGAATTGCTTGATCAGAGTTTAATCTGTTTACAGAAATAATCTTGGCCTGATTTACTTTAGCCCATTTTTTTAAAGATTGAATAGAGATTTGACGTTCACTTCTAAACTGTTTAATTATTTTTGATCTGTCATTTGAGATGGATCTTTGAAAACCGGCAAGACGTCGAATAGATTCTACTATGGTTGAAAATTCCTTTTTTTTTAAAAAAAACCGAATACGCCGAAGTGAGTAGGGACTAACGACAATAATTCCTTTAACTGGCACACCTTTCTGTTTAAACAGCTCAACCAAACAGGTGGCTGCTTCAGATTTGTCAAATCCGGCTGTTATTACGACTCCGCGATGTCCCATCGGTCAGATTCTTTTTTGTACAGTTTCAAAAACAAAAGTAACGCATCTGCACAAAACTTTGCAGACCAATTTGGGTAGCGGAACATCATATATCGTCCCCAAAATGGTTTTGATCCGGGAATAGCTCCCTTATGAGAGAATAGTGAAAAAGCAGTAGACTGGCTGCCGATAGAAAATTCAATCAGCTTTGAAGAGGCATTTAGCAGCCGTAGATCGTTGTTTTTCTCATACCACCTCATCAAACAGAGGGCAATCTGAAAATTTCCTGTAATACAACTATAGGTTTCAGTGCCGGAGAACTCTTCGTCGTACTGTCCTGCCAAACGTCCATTTTTTAATTCAGCCAGGGTATAAAATTTTTGCAGTGCCTGTTCGGTTTTCGCTCCATATTTCTCCCAGTCATCTACATCGATTGAAGATTCCATAAATCCGCGCAGGGTATAAGCAATGGTATGTGTAAAAGCAGGTCCGTGCTCATCAAATCCCCAGCCGCTAAAAGTTCCGTTAGGGTTTTTATTTTTGATCAGAGAATCCAAAACCAGGATCGCTTTTTTTCGATACGATTTGTTATCCAAAACAGTGGAAGCTAACAGTATTCCCCAGGCAACACGGGAATAATAGGTTGGATTAAATCCGCGATAGTGTCCCGATTTCCAGTAGCCATTTTCATCGATTGACTCACATAACCATCCAGTTGCTTTATCGAGCGAAATTGCCCATTTCGTATCGTTTGTCTCTTCGAGCAATGATTTCAAACCAAATAAAATTTGCCCCGTGTTGAATACGCTTGGGTCTTTCTTTTCTGGCGGATGCTGGCCGGCATTCCAATATCCTTGTTCCGATTGAATCGACAGAAGCCACTCCCCAAATTCAAGAGCCGTTTCATACGCAGGTTTATAATCCGAGTAATGATAGTATTCGAGAAGAGTTGGAATGATGTAGCCGGTTGTTTCAGGATAGGGTTTGCTCCATCCAAAAAGAGGAGCATAATATGCGCTTGAACCACCTGATATATGCCTGCTTTTAATCAACCAATCAATGGAAAATCGTAAATGGTTCTCAAATTTATCTGTGATCATATCAAAAAGCTGCTTACATCAACCGGACGATTTAATCAAGTTAATCAGTTTTGCATGTTCGCCGGTATAGGTATGAACCTCGGTAGGTAAACTGTTCAGATTTCTTCTCCAGGTTTCCATTTTTTCCTTGTTAATGGAGTGAATGATTTTTTCAGAGGAGTCAAAGTCATTAAGGTCAAGAGTGGCACCGATATTGTAAGATTCTACCCGTTCAGAATCCTGGGTATTTGCCTGGGTTATCAGCGGGCGTTTATAAAAACAAGCCTGGTAAAAACGGTTCGACATTGACCATTTACTATTTGTTTCGCCGTGCATGTGAGCTGCCCAAATAATATCAACTGAATTGTATAATTTGGGCAGATCGTCCGGATACACAAAGGCACCGTAGTAACTGGCGTTTTCTAATTTTTGAAAATTTGGTTTGTATGATTCTGTCTGAAGGAAGATCCCCGCAAGAAGTAATTCAAATTTATCTTTATTCTTAACCAGAAGCCGATGCAAAAAATCTAAGGAAGTCTCGCAGCGTAACATCCCAAAATATCCAATCTTTAAGACTCCTTTTTTTGATTTATAGCCAGACCTTACTCTATTCTTTGATGATTTTACACCTGGAAGCATTTTGTTCTCTATCGCAAAAAACCTGTTGTCGGCATGCTGAATTTTATGAAAATATCCATCGATATAAGCGGGTGAGGCGACAACCACCATTGTAGTTCTTTTCAATAAAAATCTTTCAATTGATCGGAAGACAGTTGACAGGAAGCCAGTTCCACCGAGAACCTTATGAATATCCGCTAAATCGTAAATAATTTTTATATCTTTTTGTATAAAAATTGTACTCAGCCAACCAATAAAAAGAATGTCAAAATTAAAGCAGTAGAGCACATCGAACGATTTAATTTTCTTGCGAATTTTAAAAATAGATTTAATCATCACAGGGATTCTTTTGAGAAGCCTTGCGTGTGTCAACCGACCTAAAGACACCGTTTCAAGCTCCCACGGACTTGCTTCATAATGTTCTCTATCATATCCGAGAACAGTACAATCAACATCTAATTTATTGATCATAGTAACTCGCTTTCGCGTATATGAATCGGTTAGAGCCGGAAGTAGAAATAAAATCTTCATTTCGGCTTGTTGAAATTTTTAACAGTGATAAACCAGGAAAGCAGAATCTTACTGATACCAAGAAGAACCAATTCTATTGGATTATAGAACTTTTTTAGCTCCTTCTTCAAATGATTTTTTTCTTTGACCGACAATGTATATTTGTAAGAAAGTCCGTCGCCTTTATATATACTGATGAGTTTTTGAAGTGACTTTCCCTTAAACCGATCAAAAAGCTTTAACATAAAGAGATAATCAGCATTAACACTCAGGTCTGTATCAAAAAAACCAAGCTGATTAAAAACTTCTTTTTTTACTACTATGGCCTGATGGCAAACACGCCGAAGATATACGCTGTATTTATTAATATACTTTGAATATGAAATCTGGCGTGCGAATGGATGAAGGTTAATGATGTTCCCGTAGAAGAAATCTGTTTTAGAATTATCTTTTTCCAAAATATTCAATAAATCACAATCGATGTAGGTGTCCCCCGCATTCAAGAAATAGAGATAATCACCTTCTGCCAGTTCAATTGCCTGATTCATCGCATCATAAATACCATCATCGGATGAGTGTTCATACCTAAAATTAGTAAATTGAAAACATCGGTTAATCTCTTTTAGTGAATCGTCATCACTATTATCCTTGATCAAAACCTCTACCGATTCATCATTCAATGGAAGAATACTGGCAAGAGTTGCAAAAATGTCTGAACCGGGATTTTTAGTGACAATAACGACTGTGAGAAGCAATTCTTTATCGATGTAATTTCAATTGAGGTTAACCAATAATAGATGAGTTATGATTATTTAAGATTACAAGATATTGAATTTCATTGCCCTGTTGAAATATCTATATGAAATTAAAAGACCGTTTTTTGGTGTGAGGTGACATCAGGTGTCATACCAATTTGCTATTTTCGGATTGAGATCAAAATCTGTATCATCCCAAAAAGCAATCTATGATTCATCTTACCAAGAGCCATAATCTAAAAATACTTTCCGGGGAGCTGGCTGAAAAGTTAGCGGAAAAAGCTCCTGATGATCCGTTTGTTTCTCAAAAAATCATTGTCCCGAATTTGGATACGGCGCGATGGTTTAAACTTTTTGCGGCAGAAAATAACGGGATTGCAGCAAACATGGAGTGTATACTTCCCGCAGAGTGGCTCTGGAGACAAATCCGAAAAATCTACCCTGACCTTCCGGAACTTCTGCCATCCGATCTGCAGCCGATGAAATGGTCGTTATTCCAGTTGCTGAATGATGAAAAAGTGCGTGAGAAGTTCGGGATATTGGATCGGTATGTTCAAAGTCAGCCGGATGATAGGAGGGAGCAAGCTGTTTTTCAACTGGCCGGACAGATCGCTTCTGTGTTTGATGAATATCTTGTTTACAGGCCGTTGATGATTTTGGGATGGCAGCAGGGAAAATCAGGAGAAGGGGATGAACAGTGGCAGTCGGAACTCTGGCGATTATTGAACAATTCATGGAAAGAGTCAGGGAATCAAAAAGTAAAAAACCGGGCGGAGCTTTATGTTGAAATCGCAACAGCATTATCAAGGAAAACTGTTGAAACGGATGATTCACTCTTTGTTCTGAATCCTGGATTATTGCCGATGCCAATAATAAAGTTATTAAAAAAAGCAGGAGATCAATCAGATGTTTTCATTTTCCAGGTTGAACTAACAAAACAGCTTGAAAATAATCAAAATGAACTATTTCAAGTTATTGGTAAAGAGTCAGTTAGTATCCATGAAGTCATAAATAGTTTAGGTCCTGATGAAACTTTAAATCTTCATTCTAAAATTTCAGAGAACCGGTCTTTGAATCAGGTCCAGAACAATATTCTAAACGGAAATCCGGTCAAAAATATCTCAAATAGTGAGGGTGATATCACGGGAATAGAGATTCGTTCCTGCCACAGTCCGCTTCGGGAAATTGAGGTGTTACACCAGTTTTTACTGGAGAAATTTGAAGAAGATGATACGCTTCATCCCGATGATATTCTTGTAGCCACTCCGGATCTGGATACCTATCGGCCGTATATCAAAGCGGTATTTGATCAGGCTGAAAATGACGTTCCACACATTCCATATCACGCCGGATATTCTGCAAGACAAACGGATGTGGGAATCGAGAGAGCCCTTCTGCGACTGTTGTCCTTGATCGATTCCAGATTTAAACAATCGGACGTAATTGATCTTTTTATGATGAAACCGGTTTATCAATCCTATGGGATTTCAGAATCGGATTGCCACAAGCTAAAACGGTGGATCGAAGAAAATCATGTGGTTTGGGGATTGGATGCGAATCACAGAAAAGAGTTTGATCAGCCGCCAGAAGAGCTGCAGACCTGGAGTTCGGCACTGCGACGGGGTTGGTTTGGGAATCTATTAGGCGGAAAAGAGGGAGAAGTTGTGGATGAGATGCTTCTTTATCAGTCTATACGGACGACAAATGATCAGCAAACCTGGTCAGCATTTTCCAACTACCTTTCCCAGCTGGATAATATGCGGAAGGAGGTCAAACAAAAGAAATCTTGTGGCGATTGGTCAAAATGGCTGACAGATCGTATGAAATCTATTTTTGATGATCTACTCCTGGAGAGCGTGGAGGCACAGACTATCAAACGAACGATGGGGCAGATTCAGGAGCAGGCTGAGGTTGCGGGATGTGAAAGAAAAATCTCCTTTTCACTTTTTAAGAGTGAACTAAGCTCTTTGCTGGACCGATACAGAGCCTCCGGTGCGTTGTTCACAAAGGGTGTTACATTCAGTTCTATGGTGCCGGTTCGGAGTATTCCGTTTAAGATCATCGCGTTGATCGGCCTGAACGAGAGTAATTTTCCGCGCAAACAGATCAGCCCCGATTTCGATTTGATGGCTCAGAATCCGCTGCCGGGAGAAAGAAATCGGAAGAACGAGGATCGAAATCTTTTTCTTGAATCAATCATGGCTGCTGGTGAGGTTCATTATTGTAGTTTCATCGGTCAAAGTCCGGTAGATAATGAGGAGATTCCGCCGTCTACCATTGTGAGTGAATGGGTGGATGTGATCTCAAATTCATCAGGAATCGAAGTGAAAAAGATCATTAAAAAGGAAGCTCTCTCGGGATTTTCGCGTACAAATTTTGAATCAAAGAAAAATTATTCAGGAGTTTATTTACAAACCGCTCAGGCAATACAGGATGATGAAAATTCAATGTCCGGATTGAAAATTCATAAACCTATTCCTCTGGAAGAATCAGAAGAACCGATTCAGATTGATGAGTTATCACGCTTCTACAGCAATCCAATCCGTTGGTTCTTGCGAAAGCGGTTTGAGGTTTCATTGAGAGAATCTGACCAGGAGAAGGATGAATTTGAGCTGGATCATCTCGAAAAACATATTCTGTTTCAAAGAGTGTTCGGCTGGGTATTGGAGAGTATGTCAGATCAACAGATTCAGGAGTATTTAATGCAATCCGGCGCGGTACCGGTGGGGTGGTCGGGTGAGCGGAAAGTGCTGGATATTAAAAAAAATGTCCGCACAGCGATTTCCATCCTAAAAAATGCCGGAATTGATCCCAATCTGCATAAATTTCCGGTGAATGTATCTATAGGCGATCATCAACTTGAGGGAAATTTGACCAGCTATTCAGAAGCTCAATTTGTAGATATCACGCCTTCCGGTTTTTCCGGTAAGGTGGCACTCGATAGCTGGATAAAACATTTGTGTGGAGCTGTAAACGATCACTTTAGAGAAAAGAACTCTCTTCTTTTTTGTGAATTGAAAAAAGGAGAACCTAAAAAGAAAGTGTTTCGGCCGGTTCAGAATGCTGATGAGATTTTGACGGAGTTGATCGATTTTTACAGAGAAGGCGTGACAGCCCCTCAAACCTTTTTCCCGAAAACACTCTATGCATTTGAAGAGAGGGAAAGAGATGAGAAAACAGATTCATATAAAAAAGCTGCGAAGGCGTTTAATACAGACGATTATTCGTTTGGCGAAAATAGTGATCTTGCGGTCCAGGCTTTACTCGGAGAGGGAGTAGAATTTCGGCGAGAATTTATTACGGATCGATACCGGCAAATCATGGGTCGAATGATGGATTACATGGAGGAGGAGGATGATGAAACCGATCGATTCACTGTATGATATTGACTGGAAACCGCGAATTCTAATTGAGGCCAGTGCTGGTACCGGGAAAACCTATACCTTAACGGCCCTTTATATCCGTCTTCTGATTGAGAAAAAACTGGATGTGGATCAGATATTGGTGATGACATTCACCAAAAAAGCGACGGCCGAACTCAAAGAGAGAATTTTCAGGCGGCTGAAAGAGTGTTTGGTCAGCCTGGAACAGAAGATCGAATCCAATGATGCGTTTGCAAACGAGTTGGTGGATCAGGTTGCTCACAGGGAGGAAGCTATTCAACGCCTCAGGGCAGCAATTCAAAATTTCGATGACAGCCAGGTGTTTACCATTCACGGATTTTGTCAGAAAATATTGAAAGAGGAGGCGCTCAAAGCCGGAACTCCGTTTGATTTTGAAGTCGTTCAGCAAGACGAACTATTGACTCAGGCTGTTGAAGATTTCTGGCGAAATTTTATGAATCGATATAGCGACACCGAAGCTGGAAAGTATTACATCTCAAAACTTTTAGATATTGCGGATTCACCATCAGAATTGAGAGATCAACTGAGTGTGATTTTCAGTAAGCCGTATGCGAAGCTTGAAGGAGAGGGGCTTGATGATGCGGTTGGTTACCTGGGAGATCTGCTAAAAATTCGGCGGGATGTTGTTGATTTGTGGAATGCTGAGAAAGCGGCTGTCAGACAGGAACTGCTTCAATGCGATTTGAAATATTACACGAAGAAAAATGTTGAATCGCGGATCAGGGAGATGCAAAAGTTCGCTGATGATTCTTCATTTTCGATGGATAGATTTGATCAGTTAAAATACTTCACATCCCGATATATTAACGATCCTGAGAATTTGAAATCCGGTACGAACAGAGTCCCCAACCACCCCTTTTTTAAAGTCTGTGACGAGTATTTTGAAAGAGTTCAAGAGTTTGACAAGGTAAAAACAACCCTCATTCAGAAAGCAGTTGAAGAAATTGAAAAAATACGAGAAAAACTCTCAATTAATTCCAATACAGTTACTTACGATGATCTTTTAAACAGTGTAGAGAGGGCTTTAGTCGATTCGGAAAGCTTACCGGAAATTCTTCAAAAGAAATATCCCGCTGCACTGGTTGATGAATTCCAGGACACAGATCCCACTCAGTACTCAATCCTCAATTCAATTTATCCATCTCAGAAAACGGAATCCTCTTTGGTGATGATCGGCGACCCAAAACAGGCGATTTATGCATTTCGCGGAGCGGATGTTTACACCTATATCCAGGCAAGAGATGAATCATTTGTGGAGCAATATACACTTCATAAAAATTTTAGAAGCACGCCGAGTTTCAACAAAGCAGTTAACACATTATTTGGGCTTTCCGCCCAGCCGTTTATCGAAAAGGGGATTGAATATTTGGACGTAGATACGGGACAGACGGAGTTGGAAGATCAGTTTTTGATTGATGAAAAACGTTCAAGTAAAATTCAATTGATCACGAAACCGGGAATTGAATCCAGTAAAGATGATGCCAACCGGTTTGTATTTTCTCAAACGGTTCGAGAGATCGCAAGACTATTGCGAAGGGCAGAGGAGGGAGAAGTATTAATCAAAAACCGGAAACTGGAGGCGGGGGATATTGCTGTATTGGTTTCAAGTCATAAGCACGCGGAAGAGATGAAGAGAAGGCTAAAAGAGGCCGGTATTGATTCTGTGACCTATTCGAGAGAGAAGGTATTTGAATCCGCTGAGGCACGTCGACTCGAGACTGTGATGACTGCCATTTTGGATCCGTATAATCGAACGGCCGTGAATAATGCTCTTGTCTCTGGTTTTTGGGGACAGAACCTGAATGAACTTTACGAGCTATCAATTGAAGGGGATCAGCGGCAAATATTGATTGATGAACTGCAGGAGTTGGAAGAAGTTTGGCTGCGGGATGGTTTTTATCCAATGTTCAGGAAACTTCTTTTTTCGGGTGAACGAATTGCCAAACTGGCTCAGTTTTCAAGCTCCGAGCGAATTCTCACCAACTTATACCAACTGGCGGATATTTGCGCAAAAGCTGAAAAGGAGGGTAAGTTCGACCCGAATGCATTGCACTCTTGGTTTGTGGATGAGATGGCCGACCCCGATAAAGATGACGAGAAAACCTTGTTGTTGGAAAGCGACCAAAACCTGGTGAAGATCAGTACAATTCATAATAGTAAAGGCCTGGAATTCCCGGTCGTATTTTGTCCCACGCTTTGGGATGTGAAGAAAGCAAATAGCAAGAAACTTCTGACTGAATACCACGATCAACATGGTGATCCTGTCATACGGTATGATCAGATGCCGGGCGGGGAAATGGATGAGGCAGTTTATCAAAGCCGTATTGAAAATACCGCTGAGGAGGTCCGGAAATATTATGTGGCGGTAACACGTGCAAAATATCTTTGCGTAATTCCCTGGGCGCATCACGATGCCTCTCTGCGTTCGGGGGTGGTATCTTCTTTGATGGATCACGAAACTGTGAGGGAGATTATCCAAAACAGATCAAAACTGAAAGCTGAGACAGATTTTACAGATGAGACCATTCTTAACTTGTTCAGAGAATTGGAGCAAAAATCTGACGGGGCGATCGAATTAACAATCAGGGAAGCGGATGAAAAAACAGAGGAGGGGTCAGAAAGAGTTTGGGACAGATCCGGGCAGTTGCAAGTGAGTAAGTATAACGGCCGCTTAAATTTAGATATCCAGAGACAAGTGGAGAGTTTTTCATCTCTGACGAGCCACAAGGCGGCCCCCGGTGAGCCGGACTATGATCAGGTAATGGATTCGTATCTCTCGGCTATACATCAACAGAGAGAGGAGATTCGCGATTTGAACATCTTTACTTTTCCGCGGGGAGCTACTGCGGGAACGGCGATTCATAAACTTTTTGAGGATCAAAACTTTAGGTTTGATACGGCTCTCAGCGATGATCATTCATCTGTTATTGAAAAGGTTTTAGACCAGTATCAGATTGATCAAAAGTGGATGACAGTCACCCAGAATATGATTCGTAATGTTGTTTCAGCAGATATTCCCGGACTAATGTTGAGTGAGGTAAAAGATCATGAGCAGCTCCGGGAGATGGAATTTCATTTTAAGACAAAGCAGCCATCGTTAGAGAATATCCTGAAGATTATTCGGTCAAGGGACAAGGTTCAGCAGACATCGAAGAATGGGATAAAAAACTTTTTAACGGGTTTTATTGATCTGATTGTGCGGCAAAACGGGAGATACTATATCGTTGATTACAAATCGAACTATTTGGGAGATACATTGGCAGATTATAGCCGCGAACATTTGAAGGAAGAGATCTACAACGCTTCGTATGATGTGCAATATCACCTCTACACTGTGGCTCTTTTGAAGTATTTGAAATCACGAATAACGGAATTTGATTATGAGAGAGATTTTGGCGGAGTGGCCTATCTTTTTGTTCGCGGAATGCGAAAAGGGGAGGACGGCGGTGTCTGGTTTCATAAGCCGGATGAGATTGTGATTGAAAGCCTGACAAACGAATTGGAGGTGCAGCTGTGAGCGGGCAATTATCATTTATAAAGGATTGGTTTGAGGAGGGAGTTGAGTCCGGCTGGATTGAAATTTATGAGCGGGAAATGTTACGCTTTTTGGAGAGGGAATATGGCAAACTGGACGATGGAATTCGGATGTGTACAGTATTTCTTTCACTCTTTATTAAGGCAGGTCATACCTGTTTACCGCTCGACCGGAGCCCGCAGGAGTGGGTTGAAATCCTTGGGCTGGATCTTGAGAATTCCTCTTTATTAAAGAGAGAAAATTTGAATGTTTCGGAGGTAAAAACGAGTCCTATTGTGGGATCTCCCGGTGATATGAAACCACTCATACTGAGTGAAAATCGACTTACATTCAGGCGGTATTGGTACTATGAATATATTGCAGGACAATGGATTAAAGATAATATATCAAAAAATTCGATAACTGATATAGATGATATATCAGTACAAAATCTGAGTCATTTCTTCCCGGAAGAGGAAAATAATATCAACTGGCAGAAAGTGGCTGCTGCGCTTTCGTTGTTTAAGCCGTTTTTAATCATCTCCGGCGGACCCGGAACGGGAAAAACCACGACGGTTGCACGGATTCTCGCACTGCACCAGAGACTGTCAGGTGAACGATTGAACATCGCCCTTGCAGCGCCGACCGGGAAGGCCGCAGGAAGAATGGGTGAAGCGCTGAACCGTGAGCTGAAAAAATTGAATTTGAGTAAAGAGGAACTCCGGCATTTTCCGAGTGAGGCGAAGACTGTACACCGGTTGTTATCGGGAACGGAATCGAGTGGATTGTTACCGCCGGTTGAAAAGAAAAACCTGCGCCAGGATTTGATCATTGTGGATGAAGCTTCCATGATGGATCTCTCGCTGATGTACCGATTGGTGGATCACCTTAGTGAGAATACAAAATTAATTTTGCTTGGGGATAAAGATCAGCTTGCATCGGTAGAGGCTGGGGCGGTATTTGCAGATCTGTGTCAGAAAACAGAGAATAGCTTTTTACCGGTAACGATTCAGGCTTTGAAGAAGTTTGGGATTTCAGATGAATTGCCGGATCATGCTGAATCTCAAATCAGTGATTCGATTGTATATCTCACCAAGAGTTATCGGTTTGATGAATCGAGTGGAATCGGGCGGTTGTCTGATATCGTCAAAAACCAAAATATACAGAATGAAGATGTGAACTCTGTTTTTGATAAATATTCAGATCTGCATCATCAACCATTCAATTATCAAAAAGAAGATATTCAACATATTTTGGAAGATCTGACGCAGAAAATTAAAAGATGTGAAGAGATCCGAACTCCAAATGAGATGATGGAGCTATGGAAAAAATCGATCTGGCTGATGGTACTTCGAAGGGGACTGACAGGAACAGAGCGGCTCAACCGGTTGATCGAAGAACGTTTAGCTTCTGAGCGTGTAGTGCAAATGGAGAAGGGTTGGTATCACGGACGGCCGATTATGATTACTCAAAATGATTACAATCTTGGGGTGTTTAACGGTGATCTTGGAGTTTGCCTGGAGGACAGGGAGGATACATTTTGGGTATATGTGGAAACCGGATCAGAGATCAAACGATTCAAGCCTCATCGGCTCACTCATTTCGATCCTGCTTATTTTCTAACCGTACATAAAAGCCAGGGTTCGGAATTTAATCATGTAAACTTTTTACTACCTCAAAAAGATACATCAATTCTGACGAAGGAGTTGATCTACACGGCCATCACCAGGGCGAGAGAGAGTTTTTCGCTGTATGGAGACCTGGATCTCTTTGAGAGGGGAATGAGGAGAGAAACCCAGCGCTTTACAGGGTTGGGAGAGATGCTGTATTCAAATTGAAGTGTAAATAAAATTCATCGGATGATTGATTGGGTTTTACTCGTTCCGAAGGAGGTATATGTTTAGCGGTTTGAGTCAAACAACCTGACAGAGCACCGTGCTTTTCGGTTCCTGTCAGGTACTGTGTTAAAAATCAATATATTTTTATAGTTTTTGAGTTCAAAGAACATCATGATGCTTTTGCATGTGATGTATCTACTGTAGCCTCTCCGTCAGCTGATGGAGGGGCTATCTTTGTTTGATGTTGGTTGCGTTGGTTTTGAATGACATCCGGATCAAATGTTTGTTGTTTATTCCACAATACATACATGTAGGTCAGTAGTTTTTTCTGAACAGCTACGTGGGCCTTCATCTTCACATTGTGGACCGAGAGCAGTCGCTGGTATAATTCATATACCGGACCCCGCTCACACCGCACAATGGTCGAGGCAGGCATATACATCGTCTTGCGGATATATTTGGAGCCTTTTTTGGAAATTTTCGGTTGTCCGGTCCATTTGCCGGATTGTTTGACCACCACATCATAACCGCTAAAGGAAATTAACTGAGAAATGCTGTGGAACTCAGCGAATCCGTTGGTCTCAGCCAGGATGCAGGCAATCGTCAGCATGCCGATCCCGGGAATACTTTTCAGACAAGCGACCGAGGTCTTCAGATCGTTGCGAGACTTCAGGTGTTTTTTGATAAGACGGGTCAGCTTGTCAATTTGCTCACTGAGTGTCTGAATACACTCCTGTAGAGCTCCGTCAACATAACGGGCTGGCTGCCCGCTGTGGGAAAGGGCGTGAAGTTGGTTACGCAACTGTGTGCGCTGCTCCAACAATTCCGAACGCGTACGGGTCATGGACCGCAATTCCCGCCAAAACGGATCGATTCCCTTCCACGCAGACAGCTTGCGTTCGGCTCCCATCAGCGAGAGTCCCTCAGCATCAATTTTATCGGTTTTACTGCGATATCCCTGAGATTCGATAAACTTTTTTGATTGACTGGGCAGGACCACGGCCAGATGAATCTCCGGGTGATGCTGGCCAATATGCAGGGCCAGTGGTTCATAATACACGCCGGTGGCTTCCATCGTCACACGAACCGGGGCTGGTTGTTTGTTGGTGTGTCTCCTCAACCAACGCATACAGGCTTTAAAACCAGAGAGTTTGTTTGCAAAAGTTTTGCGGGCAAGTAGATGGTAGGTTTGTTCGTAAAGATTGTAGCGTTGCAGACACGCACTGAACTCATCTTTGGACATATCGGTACCAAGGCTGTAAATCATGGGTATTATGAAGTTTTGGTTCACATTTAAACGCTAAACAGGATCCTGACGCACCCAGCATGTCTCATAAATTGGTGATATTGCTACGAGCCGACTCGAAAGCAATTACAATAGGTACTGTTGGAGGTCAACGACAGAAAAATGGGCCCGGATATACCTGACAGAGTACATCCAGCACAAGCGGTGCTCGAACTGGTGTTTAGAGTTGGGAAGGAAGTACCAGACCCATTCCTTGTTCAGCAATGTTCATAAAAACGTTTCAAATGGTTACATTTCCAAATCATATGGGAGATGTAACATATGAGAGTTGTGGGATAAGGCATTCCCCTCGAAAACCGATCCACGCGACTCTGGCAGGAGCTATCGCACTCTGCCAGGACGCTAAACAGATACCGAAGGAGACCTTCGGAACAAGTAAGATTAGTATTGAGAGGGATTTATGTACAATTGGCGATAGTAGTGAATGCGGATTGAGCGAACAGTCCCCTCTTGAGAGGGATTTAGGGGTGTGTTCGACCATAGTAGTGAAGGATAGGGGGTTGAGATGAATAACTCCACACACCCCGAGTTTATTCGCTAAGCGCTCATTTCACTTTCCGCTCTCGAGAGGGGAGAAACGATTACGTCCCATACTTCACACTGCAACCATAGGGTTCATTACTCTTCACTTGCACTTCTTCGCCGTTCATAAGGCTATTCATTGCGGCATCGATGTAGTTGTGAGCCGTTTCAAGTGAGCTTGCGCGCGGAGTTGGCTTATCGTCGATGGCGCCATTATAGCGAACCACTCCATCGGGATCGATGATGAACATGTGCGGCGTCACACGGGCATCGTAAGCACGTCCCATTTCACCTTCCGAATCGAGAAGAATGGCTGTTGGTGATGCTCCGTGCTCTTCAATCGATTGTTGGGCTTGTTCAGCTTCCATGTATCCCTGGGTTCCGGGTGCGGAAGAGATAACTGAAAGCCATACAACACCCTGATCGGTATATTTTTCCTGGAGTTGCTGCATGTTATCCCCGTTGTAATGTTTTTGTATGTAGGGGCAGCTGTGGTTCAGCCATTCAAGAATTACATATTGTCCTTCAAAGTCTGAGAGGCTGTAGATGGTGCCATCTGCACCTATCACTTCAAATTCAGGAGCTTGTTCACCAACTGTGGCATCAGCGGCTCTTTTTTCCCGCTTTCACTGGTGAGATTAAGGATCAACGAAGCAGCAAAAATCAAAGAAAATAGTAGAATTAACTTTTTCATGATGCTTGAGCTTGAATGATAGTTGAAGGTTGAATGAAAATTATTTTATGATTCATTCATAGATAGCGTAGAACTTTCTTGAGGCAGTTCGTTGAGTGTATCCAATACAATTCCGGGGGTTAAAAGCTCCGGTAAAATTATAGGTTCATCGAGATCCTCGTGGTAGATCACATAAAGCGGAACACCGTTTCTTCCGAACGATTCGAGTGCACGTGTAATTTCCGGATTTCGATTTGTCCAGTCTGCTTTCATCATTACAAAATCAAGATCTCTGAATTTATCTATTACCTCATCGGAACTGAATACAACTCGCTCATTTGCTTTACAAGTGATACACCAGGCCGCTGTAAAATCAAGAAATACATTTTGATTGTTAGCTAAATGTTGATCTAATGCTGCTTGAGAATAGGCCTGCCATTCAATTCCATATTGGTCTGTTTGGGCTGCAGAGGAGGACCCGTTAGCCTGTTGTTGTGAGCTCGAAGAAGCAGAAATAAAGAATCCGCCTGCAATCAACAGAATTACAAAAGCGCGGCTCACTATTCTCGATACATTTGAGATTTGTGTTGCCTTCCATCGGTTCAGAATCCAAATACCCATGCTCATCAAGAGCAGGCCAATAAGGAGGTTTGTGAGTCCATCAATGCCCACTTGCTGCCCAAACACCCATGCCAGCCAGATTGCAGTGGCAAAAAGCGGAAAGGCCATAAACTGTTTGAAGGTTTCCATCCATGCCCCTGGTTTGGGCAGTTTTTTCATGAGTGCTGGAAATGATGATAAAATGATATATGGAACGGCCATTCCAAATCCAAGGACTGCAAATACCAGGAGTGCAGAAGTTGCAGGCATGGTGATTGCGGCGCCGAGTGCGGTACCCATAAAGGGAGCGGTACAAGGCGTTGCCAGAACTGTAGCTAAAACACCACTGAAAAAAGATCCCTTTAAACCTTCACCGGTTTTAGCACTACCGGCAACATTCATCAACGAATTTCCGATCTCAAAAACGCCCATCAGGTTGAGGGCGAGGCCGAACATGAGGAATGTCATAAATGCAATGAAGGGGGGTGACTGAAGCTGAAATCCCCAGCCGAGTTCCTGTCCGCCGGCTCTCAATAAGAGTAACAATCCTGCAAGAAATAAGAATGAGGCTAAAACTCCTGCGCCAAATACCCAACCGTGTATTTTTGCTTTCTTTGGATTATGCCCGGAGATCTGCAAAAAGTTCATCACTTTTATAGAGAGGATGGGAAAAACACAGGGCATCAGGTTCAGGATCAAACCACCAATAAAAGCAAATCCAAGGATTAGTAAAAAAGATTGCGACAGAACCGGCTGAGAAGATGAATCAGTCACCTCACCGCTCAAATTGATATCCACTGTCATCGCCTTGGTTCGGCCACTTTCATCCCAGCCTTCTTCATTATAGACGAGTCCCCAAACCCGTTCCACTTCATCAGTTTTGTACTCTGATTTTTGGAGACTCATTGTGAGAGTGTCATTCTCAACAGTGAAAGGTTGATCAGCTCCATTTTCGATCTCCCCTTTCTCATTCGCGAAATAGATCACATTTGAATATTGAGGCAGATCAAATGCATCAGTGGTTAATTTTAGTGTGATGGAATCACCTTCAACCTCAGCAGATGCATCCCAAAAATCGAGATCGGCCGGCAGTTTTTCCCGCATTTGCGAAAAGAGGGAGAGATGATCTTCGTTGAACAACGGATTTTCAGCGACGTCCAGCGTAAGTTCAAGATCGGCGCTTTCGGGGATACAGACATTCTCACAAATCAACCAGTCTGCAGATGCTTGCAACGTTATTTTATCTCCGGGATCAAGGTTCTCCGGTGCGGTGGCCTCCATCATATAGAGCATGCTGTCCGCATACGCGTAACTTGTCAGATCACCCGGAATGTCTTTCCACTCAGGATAGGGCCATTTAATATCGGATATGTTGAAATCTTTTTTGTGAGTCCATTCCACAGTTAAAGGCATACCGGAATCTGCGGGATTCCTGTAATAAACATACCAGTCCTCCTGTATATCCATGCGAATTCCGATCCAGAAGGGTTCCCCAGGTACAATTGCAGATTGTTCAGAGATCAGTTCTACTTCAGCATGATCGGTTTTTACCTGGAAAGCGTGCAGGGTTTGCAATCCGATTAGAAGTAATAGAAAAACTGTAACTGTAAAAAGCTTTTGAAGCTTGTTCATATCTGTCAATTATTGATCAATTTGATAACTTTTAAAAAGGAATTCATGCTGATAAGTACTGTTAAAAACATTTTTTTTCATGATCCGTTCGTATCGAAACAGTAACGAAAGTGTAACAGTGCGAACTCTTTTTTGAAGGTGTAGACCTAAACTTACTACATCCTTAAATATAGCATCAAATTTTGTTAAAATGTGTCGATGAATTCTGATCTGAATTTGAAGATTGATGCCGTATGAATTCATCAGATGAGTATAAAGCAATTCGGGATGGCGCAAGCGTCTCGCTTGTGCCTGTAATAATTTTTACTCAGGAAAATAAAATTGTAAACTGCGTTGAATTCAGCAGGCGAAAAACACAATCGTCAGCCGGTATTCTATATCATTCATCTTATGAGTCAAATTTCACGGACGAATTCGTATCACAATCAAACCCACAACGGTTGAAACAAGAGATAAGTATCCCAGCCAATCTCCAAATCGGTTGTAAATAGTTTGATGATCGGAGTTGTAGATGGTGAACGTAAACGCATCTTCTGTCCAGTATTCAGTCTCTTTTTGAACTTTTCCGTCAGGTGATATAATTCCTGAGATTCCATTATTCGCTGAGCGTGCGATCCACATACGCTGTTCAATAGCACGCAGGCGGGCGTAAGCAAAATGCTGTATGTGACCGTTAGAGTCGCCCCACCAGCCGTCGTTGGTAATAATTGTAAGAAAGCCGGCCCCGTTGTTAGCAAACTGATTGACCCATCCCGGAAAAACCGAATCGTAGCAGATGAGAGCAGGAGTTTTATTTCCATCAACAGAAAAAAGAGTGGGTTCCTGGCCTAATCCGTACCCCACAACCGACCCCCAATCCATCCATCTAAAAACGTCTAATCGCTGAAAGTATGTGACAAATGGAAATCGCTCCACAATCGGTACGAGACGACCTTTTCGGTAAATCTCTGTAGATTGATCTGTTTTTATAAAAAGAGCGGCATTAAAAATATTATAAATTGTTCCACCGCTCGACTCCCGGACAACTTGAGGCCTTTTTTGATCCTCCTCGTAAATCTCTATTAACCCCAGGCCGGTAATTAAACTTGTATTCCATGATTTCACTGAATCTTTAATCACATCAAACTGCGGACTTGTAACTCTGAGGGATGAATCGACCGCATTTTCCGGCCAGATGATGACATCCGTTTCTTCTGTTCTGGCTTCATTCGAGAGGCGGAGAAGTTTATCTGTCAAAGCGTCCAGGGATGCTTCTCCACCGAACCGTTGATAAGAATCGGAATTGGGTTGGACAATAGTAACATGAATTTCTTCTTCATCGGCATAATGCATTGTAACCATTGAGATGATTGAGAACAGCGGGAATATGACCAATACAGCAATTGAAGAGATGAGAAGATTCCGGTTTTCAGACTTATTGAGATATGCATAGAATAAAGAAGATGTAAGTATCACCCAGAAAGAAATTCCCCAAACTCCGGTAACAGATATATATTGAATCACTCCTGTGAGATTGGACCATGCGTTGCCGAGTGTTAGCCAGGGCCAGGAGAGATCCCAGTTGTGATGGAGAAATTCGTAACTAACCCAAATAGAAGCGGCGAAGAAGCCCGACAACATTGGATGTAACTCAGATTGTTGAACTCTTCGAATCATCAAAAGCGGAATTAACATAAGTGCTGCGTTTGCCAGGATCGCGGCAATTCCGCCGGCAATGGTTGCCATCATTAACCAATATGTGGTAAACAGATTCCAAAGTACAAACGAGGGATATGCATACAGAATTACTTCGCGTTTGGACTCCGAAATGGAGCCAATTCTGAAGAGACAGAGAAACGCCGGAATTTGAAGAATGGCAACATTAAATGGCGGGAATGATAGCGCCAAAAGAATAGATGCAGTGATTGAAAGCACCCAGGGGCGATCCCAAAGTCTGATAGCTTGTTTGTTTTGATTAGTTGGTTGATTCATAGAATACACTTATTCTTCGTAATCTTTGCCGGCAATAACGATTACAAACTCACCTTTGATGGATGATTTTTCATTCCAACGGCTAACAATTTCAGCAAGTTGTCCGCGGTCGATCTCTTCAAACTTTTTAGTGATCTCCCGAGCCACACAAATCCATCGCGTTCCTTCACAAAATTCAGCCAACCCGTTTATCAATTTTACAACCCGGTAAGGACTTTCATAGATCACCGTTGTGATATCGGCACCAGCAATCTCCTTAATCTTCGTTTGTCGTCCTTTTTTTTGAGGAAGAAATCCCTCAAACAGAAACCGGTCGCTCGGCAGTCCGCTTGCGGCAATAGCAGCAGTAACGGCACTTGGACCCGGAATCGGGCAGACCTTGTGGCCATTCTGGTGAGCCGCCCGAACAGCAAGAAATCCCGGATCCGAAATTCCGGGCATACCTGCATCACTTACAACTGCTACATTTTGTCCGCCGGATAGCAGGTTCATAAGATGCTCTACTTTGTGATGTTCATTGTGCTGATGAAAAGAAAATGTAGGTTTGTCTATTCCGTAGTGCTGAAAAAGTAAACCGGAAGTACGAGTATCTTCACATGCAATCGAATCTACAGATTTCAGGGTTTCAACCGCACGTTTAGAAAAATCGCTGAGATTGCCTATTGGGGTAGCTACCAGGTATAATGTTGACAAATTAAATACGGTTTTAGGTAAAAAAATTTAAATCTACTGCATTCAGATCCTAAGATTAAAGAATCATTCAGGAAACTGTTAAATTTAGTTTACAGTAAAGGAAATAAAAACTTTTTGTATCAGTAAAGTTGGCTAAATATAACACAGTTGAAAAGGCAATACAGATGAAAAAGTCTTGCAAGCCGTTATTTTATTTATGCATTTTAATATTGTTTTATCTGCCAAGAGCTGCTACCGGCCAAGTTCCGGAAAATACAGAAGCTGATACGCTGAATGGGGAGTCAGCTGAATACAAGAATAACAGTGCACCATTTGTTTACATTGACTGCTCTTTTTGTGATTTCGATTACATCCGTTCGGAACTGCCTTTTGTTAATTACGTTCGTGACCCCGAACAGGCAGATATACACATATTCATAACACGAACATCCATGGTTAGTGGAGCAACAGAATATGAAATTTCATTTATAGGGCAGCGTACTTTTTCAGATATTCAATTTGATTTGAAATATGTTGCACAACGAAATGCAACTACCAGTGAAATAAGGGATGGTTTAAACAAGGTGCTGTTTTCTGCCCTTATGCCCTATCTGTCTCAAACTTCATTATTCTCCTCTTTTAACTTGATGCATGAACCAGACGGTTTGCAAGCTACCGAATTAGAAACTCCGAAAGATCCCTGGAATTACTGGATCTTCGAAGCATATGTCGGTTCAATCAGTCTTGGGTTGGAATCGAACCGAACAGATTTTGATTCAAGGTGGGGCATATTTGCTGATCGGGTTACTGAAGATTGGAAACTGAGATTTCGCCCGTATTTTAATTACACATATGTGGAAATTGAACAGAGCGAAGACGAAGATGTAAAGAGTTCAGTTCAGCGTCACGGATTGGATACTTATGCAATAAAAAGTATAAATCAACATTGGTCAGTTGGCCTTTTTGCTGACTACATAACGCGAAACGATCGGAATATTCGTCACCGAGTGGAAATATCACCAGGTATTGAATATAGTTTTTTTCCATACAGGCTGGCCACAAGAAAAGCGGTAACTCTGCAATATCAAATTGGATACTCCTATTTCGATTTCTTTGATACTACAATTTTTAATAAAAACTCTCAGCATCTGCTTGGTCACCAATTTCGTGGAGCTGTGGATGTTGAACAGCCATGGGGCAGTATATCCGGTGGATTAATTGGGTCGCACTATTTTCATGATACATCGTTAAGAAGAGCAGAATTTTTTGGAGGTTTTTCAGTTAGAATTTTCGAAGGACTTTCTGTTCGGTTCCAGACCAATTTCCAGATGATACAGGATCAAATTACACTTCCGGCGGGTGATGCCTCCCTCGAAGACATTCTTTTGCAGCGCAGGGAACTTGCAACCGATTTCTCATTATCAGGTTCGTTTGCGGTGACTTATACATTTGGTTCTGAGTTTGCAAATATTGTAAACACCCGGTTTTAACTCGCATAGTGTCAATTCAGTGATGCAGTATCGGTCGATACCAGTCAGCACACACTGTATCTGACAGCGTTGAGGTTTGTAAATTGCCATATACTCGGAGGCTTTGAAATACCCATCTGTCGGTTGTTTTTACCGGCTGATGGGTGTCCCCAACCCGTCAGCCCGCACATACAGCGTGCAGACGGGCAGTAATGCAAATCCCTCTACTCATCTATTTAAAAAGTTACTGACGCTATCAGAACCCCGGAAAAGCACCGGGAATGCTGTCAGGTCTTCACACACTGTCAGATATGGGTTGAGACAACAATAGATTTCTGTGTAAGATCGGGCTGATCGGATTTTGGACCGAGATATAAATTTTTTGAGAAATAGATAAGAGTGATTTACACAAAAGTTCTGTAAAGCTTCTGAAATCACCTTATCTTAAAAGCTTGAATAATTGTTTTTTTATCAGTGATAAAAAATTCAGATAACACAAAAATTTAATAACAAAAGAATGGATTTTAAACCAACCGGAATTAACCATATTACTATTCGGGTCAATGAAATTGAGCGTTCTGAGGAATTTTACGGAGAGATACTTGGGTTTGAGCTCGTTCGGAAAATGGGCCAAAGTATGGCTGTCTATAAAATCGGGAAGGAGGATACACTTGTGATTGTAGAAGCGGAAACAAGTTACGATCCCAATTCACGAGATTTTCGGGTTGATCATTTTGGATTTTATCTTAATTCAGAAGATGAAGTGGATGAGATGGCAACTTTTCTCAGAGAACATGAAGTAACTATTCTAAGTGGACCTGCCAATCGAAAAAAGGGACGATTTGTTTTTGCTTCTGATCCGGACGGGAATTTAATTGAGTTCTTTTACGAGGATTAAAAAAATAAACGAAGCGAAAGATTGTCACATACAAGATGGAAATATTCTTGTGGCATGCTATTTGCTTTAATTAACATATCTGATTGGTAAGGGTTTTATAAACTTTATCATCAAACAAAGAAATAAAAAAGATTTTAGATAGAATTAATGAGTTTAGAGAAAGAAAAACAGACTGAAGACAGACAAGCTGAGATGGCTGAAAATATTGAACATGAAGCCGGTGAGTTGTCTGAAGAGGTGGATGAATCACTTTCTGAAGAAGAAATTGACAACACCGATCAATTGATTGAAGTGCAACAAAAACGGATTAATCAACTTGAGGAAGAACTGGAGAAGGTTAAAGATTCCCAGCTTCGCAAGGCTGCAGAGATGGATAATATGCGGAAGCGTATGCGCCGTGACCGGGAACAAATTTTTCAAACAGCGAGGGAGGCTGCACTGGAAGCATTTTTGCCTATCAACGACGATTTAATCAGAACCCTTCAGTCAATGAAGGAAAATGATGCGAACTCATCGTACGTAGATGGTGTACAGCTTATTGCTAATAAATTTGAGGACGTCCTGGAGAAGCATGATGTTGAACGAATTGACGAAACAGGCGTTCCGTTTGATGTTGATCTGCACGATGCGATGTTGCGACAGAAACCAGAAGATGATTCTATTGAGAGCGGAACTGTTTTGCAGGTATTGGAAAACGGCTATCGAATAGGGGACAAGACGTTACGGCACGCCAAGGTAATTGTAAGCGAATAAACTTAATTTATGTCAAAACGCGACTACTACGAAGTTTTAGGTGTAGAAAAGAACGCCAGTGAACAGGAATTAAAGAAGGCTTATCGAAAACTGGCAATGAAGTATCACCCCGACCGAAATAAAGGGGATGATGATGCGGAAAAGAAATTTAAAGAGGCTTCTGAAGCCTATGAAGTTCTCCGGGATCCGGAAAAACGTAAACGCTATGATCAATTTGGACATTCCGGCCTGAATGGCGGTGGTTTTGGTGGTGGCGCTTCCGATTTTGGAAATGCCAATTTTGAGGACATCTTTAGTCATTTCAGTGATATTTTTGGTAGTGATATATTTGGAGGTGCCGGAGGATCGCGTGGGCAAAGCAGGCGAAGGCGCGGAACCGGGCGACCGGGCTCTGATATGAAGCTGAGCGTTGCCCTGACGCTCGAAGAGATTGCTGAAGGTGTTGAAAAGACCCTTAAGGTAAAGAAGCATATCAAATGTGATTCATGTAATGGAACCGGTGCTGAAACGGAATCCGATTTCGAAACCTGTCCCAAATGTAATGGTGTGGGTGAGATCAGGCAGGTATCGCGAACCATGTTTGGCCAATTTGTAAATGTACAGCCGTGCCCAACATGCCAGGGAGAAGGAAAAATCATCAAAAATAAGTGCAGTAAATGTGGCGGCCAGGGCCGGTACAAGAGCAATGAAAAGATGAAGGTGAATATTCCTTCAGGCGTTGCCAAGGGAAATTATATTACACTTCGCCGACAGGGAAATGCAGGAATTCGCGGTGGCCAACCGGGTGACCTGATTGTTCTGATTGAAGAGAAAGAGCATGAAGATTTTGAGCGGGATGGAAATGATATCTACTACGATCTTTTGGTCAGCATTCCTGATGCTATTCTTGGAACGGAAGTAGAAGTACCCACCCTGAAAGGTAAAGCGAAAGTGAAAATTGAACCCGGTACGCAGCCCGGAAAACTTCTTCGAATGAGAGAACGAGGGATTAAAGGTTTGAATAATTCCGGAGTGGGAGATCAGTTCATCAAAATGAATGTATATATCCCGAAAGATTTAACGGATGAAGAGAAAAAGCATATCAAGGCAATACAGGGCGAAGATCATTTCGATCCCATAAGTGCACAGGAACGTGAGAAAGGATTCTTTTCGAAGATAAAAGATGTCTTTCAATAAAGTTCCGCAGGAACGACTTAGATTGAAGATGGCGCGAGCGTCTCGCTCGTGCCCACAATATAGGTCACAAACGTGGACGTTTGCGTCATGAAATGTTGATCTTTTAAGTTTTACTCGTTCCGAAGCTCCAGCATCGTGAACGGACTCTGGAAGCTCCGCTTCTCTAAAAAAGTTTCGAAGTTTATCAGATTATTTCCAGGAGGGTGACAGAAATTGTCACTCCTGAGTTGTATGTTCCATAAAAATCAAACCAAATGGAATTCATGGATATCTCTATTCTGCTGAGTGCAATTATATTTTTTGTGATTGGTTTTGCTTTGGCCTATTTCATCGGGAAATCGAAACAGAGCAGACTTGAAGAGCGAAACGAAAATTTAGCTCAAACGGCAGATCAAGCTGAATTGAGATTGTCGACTGAAATGGAGAGGGCTGAAGCGAAACTCTCGGCAGAAACAGATCGGGCCAATCAGGCCGAAAAAGAGCTCACCAAACTGCAGGCAGAATTTTCTCACCTTCAAGAGAAACTCTCCGAGCAAAAAGGTCAGTTGGAGGAGCTTCAAGAACAGTTCAGAACGGAGTTCAAAAACCTGGCAAATGAGATCTTAGAAGAAAAATCAAAGAAGTTTACCGAGCAGAATAAAGAGAAGCTCGATCAGCTTTTAAAACCTCTGGGTGAAAAGATATCTGAGTTTAAAAAACAAGTCGAGGAGACGCACAAAGAGGATATCAAAGGGAGAAGTGCTCTCGATCAGCATTTAAAGATGCTGCAGGAGATGAATCAGAAGATGAGTGAGGAAGCTAAAAACCTCACCAAAGCTTTGAAAGGGGATACCAAGAAACAGGGAAATTGGGGAGAGGTAATTCTTCAGAGAATTCTTGAGCGGTCTGGTTTAAAAAAGGGCTCTGAATACGAAACGCAGCAGAGTACCACGATGGATGATGGAAGACGCCTTCAACCCGATGTGATTGTGAAACTGCCGGACGAAAAAAGATTGATTATAGATTCGAAAGTTTCCCTGACAGCCTATGAAAAATATTCCTCAACAGATGATCTGGATGAGCAAACGAAATATCTGAAACAACACATTCAATCACTTCGGGGACATGTTAGGAATCTGAATTCAAAAAATTATGATCAGATCCATGGGATTAACAGCCCTGATTTTGTGTTATTGTTTATCCCGATTGAACCGGCATTTGGAGTTGCAATGCAGAACGATCCTGATCTTTATAATGAAGCCTTCGAGAGGAATATTATTATTGTAAGCCCGACCACATTATTAGCTACACTCTCTACTATTGAAAATATCTGGAAGCAGGAATACCAAAACAGGAATGCAATGGAAATTGCCAGCCGCGGAGGACTTCTATATGATAAGTTTGTGGGATTTGTGGATAATCTTGAAGATGTTGGGAAGCGAATTCGCCAGACAAGTGATTCCTACGAATCAGCTATGAAGCAACTTTCTACCGGCGCCGGAAATCTTGTGGGACAGGCCGAAAAACTGAGAGAGCTTGGGGCGAATGCATCCAAAAAATTGCCTGAGGATATGACGGAGAAAGCATTAGAGGAGAGAAAAGAACTGGAATAGTTTCTAATTTGAAGAATCTTTCAGTGGCCCTACAAGCGAGGCGAGTGCATACCCATCATGGTTAGAAATTGCGGTGTACCAGTCATCCTCCCAATGCCAGGAAACAACATGATGTCCGTCAATTTCGGCAACATAAAAATCTTCTGATTTCTGACAGGATTCTACCGCATTTTTATCTCTTTTGAGGGTTGTGTGTTCCTCAACCTGGGCAAGTTCAAATGTAAAAATATAAATAGTCTCGCCGATGTCCGGTTGAACGTATTCAAGAAGTGGTGTAGTGAACTCATCTATGAAATTTGAAAATACAATGCCGGTAAATTCTGCCCCTTCAATTTCGGGAATTGTGAGATCTATATTATGATTTTCTGATAGATACGCTTCTGCTTCCTGCACAGAAGCGGATGAAAAATGTGGCTCAATTATTGAACCCGAAGATGAAACAAAATGATCTGCAGCTATCTGCTCAACAATTATTTCATCAGCCGGTGCCTGCATGTCAGTATTCTCGAGAATTTGTACTGTTACTAAAGAAAAAATCAATACAACAGCAGCAGCAGACACGTATCTTATTATTTTTCCGGATGCTCCCGAGAGCAATGTGGAAAGTATAGAATTATCGGCAGATGACATTGTGCACTCCTGATCAATAAGTTCCTTTTCTCTCTCTCAATGGCATCAAATATTTGTTTTCGAAGATAATCCGGACACTCTTTCGACAACTTACCGGATAACGCTAATTTCAATTCAAGCACCTGTTGGTACTCTTTCTCTATATCAGGATGATCTTTGATAAACTCAAAGAAAGCCTCTTTCTCTTTATTGCTGGCTTCTCCGTCTGCAACAGAGTGCAGGAGGATGAGCGCTTGTTTACGATCTAACTTATCCATGGGACTTAAATAATACTTATTTCGCCATCGAGCTTTAACATAGAGTTGTATTTATTTCTCTATAAATGATCAACAAATTGAAATATCCAATCATTCAACAGTTGTATAGATTTTAGGAAGTCCAGGTATCAGATAATCAATTAACGCGTTTACCGGTCAAAGTACCTTGAAGCTTCCTTTTTGGGGACTTGCTATAAGAAGACGTAACGCTGGCCTTAAAAGGATGTCTTGGGCAAAGGAGATCCGCTCTTTCTGTCTGCCGAAGCCTCGGTAAAGTTAGGCTTCAGACGCTTTTTCATGGAAATCCATCGCGGGGAAGGACATTTTTTTGGATCATCGGTAAACGCATTCAACGATTTAAATACTATCACTTTTATTAAAAAAATCCCATGGAAAACCAGTTGGAAGTTTTGAGCGTATCGTTATCTCCTTCTTAAGAGTTGGATGTGAAAACGTTAATTGCGTAGCATGTAGAGATATATTACACGTATGTTTCGAGCCATATTTTTGATCCCCACAAACTGGATAGCCAAGATGCGAAAATTGAACTCGAATTTGATGCGGTCGTCCGGTAATGAGAGTTATGTTTAATAAAGAGAGATTATTTTCAACTTTTTCTCTTTGATAGTACAGTTCTGCTTTTTTAGCCCGTTTATTATTTTTGGAAGCAATCGAAACAGTATTGGTTTGATTGTCCTTGAGGAGGTAATCCTGGAGCATCCCGTTTTTGGGTGATTCCCCCTCAACAACTGCGTGATAGTTTTTTTTGATGGATCGTTTTCGAATCTGTTCACTGATTCTTGATGCAGCTTTCGAGGTTTTTGCGAATAACATTACGCCACTTACAGGTTTGTCTAAACGATGGAGTAATCCTAAAAACACATTTCCTTTTTTGTTGTATTCCTGCTTCAGGTACTCTTTGCAAAGTGTTAAAAGATCTGGTTGACCGGTATGGTCTTCTTGTGATAGCATACCTGCAGGTTTATTTACAGCCAAGAGGTGATTATCCTCGAAAAGAATTTCAATATTGGGGTCGGTACCGGTGGTTTTCATCTCCTTAGTTATTTATCATTGGATTAACTTTTAAGATAACGGTTAAAATCATTTGCTGTAACCCTGTCATTTTAATTTCATGTCTATAACGCTTGAAGAAAAAATAGCTCACTTACCAACAAGCCCGGGTGTTTACCAGTTTATGGATGAACGAGGAAACCATCTCTATGTGGGAAAGGCAAAACGGCTGAGAAACAGGGTGAGATCTTACTTTCAGGATTCTAATAATCACGATGGACGAATTCGTGTGATGGTAAATAAAATAGTGGATGTAGAAGTGATTGTTACAGACTCTGAAGCTGAGGCGTTAATTCTGGAAAATACACTGATTAAGCGCCATCAACCCAGGTATAATATTATGTACCGGGATGATAAGTCGTATCCATACATCTGTATCACCAAAGATGAGCGTCCGCGTGTATTTCCTACCCGAACAGTGATTACAGACGGCAGTAAATATTATGGTCCTTACGATCATGTGGGGCAGATGAGGAGGATGCTGGAAACGATTCGAAATACATTTGATCTCTGTACCTGTGCTGTTTCACCCAAGCTGATCGATAAATCGAAGGGTATGCCAAAGTGGCATTCGTGTTTTGATGATTACCTGGAAAACTGTTCCGGAGACTGGGATTTGGAGCGATATCAAAACGCTATGGAGAAAGTGGAACGACTTCTCTCCGGGAGAACTGAAAAATTGATGAGAGAGATAAAAGAAGAGATGTCGATCGCATCGGATGCTTTAGCGTTTGAAGAAGCTGCACGCCTTCGGGACAGTTTACAGGCGCTGCAAAAATACAATCAAAAAATGAAGATTGTAGATGATAAGAAAGTTGATCGGGACCTTTTTGCTATACAGATTGATGAAGAACTGAGTGAAGCGTGTGGTGTTCTGTTTAAAATCCGGGAGGGTAAACTGGTTGGAAAATTTCACCGGTTTCTTAAGAATATTGAGGGAATAGATCGTGGAAATATGCTGCAATCTTTTGTTGAGGATTACTATACAGGGCAGTTTGCAGGTGCAATTCCGGATGAAGTGTATCTGAGTGATGAAATCGAGGATATAGAACCGTTGAGTGGATATTTATGGGAAGAACACGGAAAAAAAGTACCGATTAAAGTGCCAAAAATAGGAGAGAAGCGGCAGTTTATTGAGATGGCTATCTCAAATGCAAAGTTGAAATTGGGAGAGAGAAAATTGGAAAAAGAGAAAGCAGAGAGAAACCGAATTCCGCAGGCAGTTAAAGATTTGAAAGAGTTTCTCCGACTCGAAAGATTGCCGCGCAGAATTGAATGCTTCGATAATTCTAATATTCAGGGAGCCGATCCTGTGGCGTCTATGGTATGCTTTGTGGATGCAAAACCCCGAAAAAGTGAGTACAAACGGTTTAATATAAAAACCGTGGAAGGTGCAGATGATTTTGCCTCTATGAAAGAGGTTGTAAGGCGCAGGTATTTGCGTGTTAAAAATGAGAAACAGCAGCCGCCCGACTTGGTTTTAATTGATGGTGGAAAAGGTCAGCTAAATGCTGCTGTTGAAGCTTTAAGAGAGATCGATTATCTCGAACATGTTGAAGTGGCCGGATTGGCAAAACGGCTTGAAGAGGTGTTTGTACCGGGACAGTCAGATCCGGTTATGATACCCAAAAAATCGCCTGCTTTAAAACTGCTGCAATCCGCCAGAGATGAAGCCCACCGGTTTGCAATTGCATTCCATCGCCAAAAAAGAGGGAAACGAACGCTAAAAACTGAACTGACAGAGATTGATGGAATTGGACAAAAGAGAGCCCAGGAACTATTAAAGTACTTTGGCTCGGTAAAAAAAATAAAAGAGAGCGAACTCGAAACTCTTCAGGACTTTCTTGGTAAAAAGACGGGAAAAGCGGTGTATCAATATTTCACGGCTTTAGAAAATAGTTAACCATTTAACATGAAAATGTTATAGATAAGTTTATTTGTGTTCTATAATATGAGTAAAGCTTGGTTTAGGTGACTATGAAAGTTCGTCATAAACTGGGTGTTGGCATGTTTTATGTTGTATTTTAAATAAATGGAGGCAAGTTCATAGAGTGAATGGCGCTTTGTTGAATATTGTTTCTCTCATGAAGTAGCACTATTATAGACCCGAAAATTATGAGACTTAATAACTCAGACCACATACCAAAAAATTACGAACAGATGAAAGATCGTGAATTAGTACATCTGTTCAGGGAAAATGATGATCAACTGGCATTTAAAGAGTTGATGAATCGCCATCAGGCAAAAGTGTATTCCTACATTTTTAGCATGATAAAAAATCGTGAAACGGCGAATGATATTTTCCAGGAAACGTTCACAAAGGTCATCACAAAAATGGATGATACGTACAATGAACAAGGAAAATGGATCGCCTGGGTTATGAGAATTGCTCATAATGCAACAATTGATCATATCAGAAAACAAAAACGATTTGTAGACGTTACATCCTCGTATGATAAAGAGTCGAAAACTGATTTTTACGACAGATTGCCAGATGAGGATTCTATGGCTCAGGATGAAAAACTTGAGCTGGATGAGTCAACGTCAAGTTTGATGAAGCATATATCGAATTTGCCCGAAGAACAACGAACGGTAGTGATGTTGCGACATTACTACGAAATGCCTTTTAAAGAGATAGCTGATTTGACAGATGTCTCAATTAATACGGCACTGGGCAGAATGAGATATGCTCTGATCAATCTTCGTAAAATGTTCGACGAGGAACATGAGAAGGAATCAAATAGTGTATGAGTACCAGGGAAAATCGAAGCATAGCTTACATATACAATGAAATGGACCCCTCCGAGAAACTCGAATTCGAGAGGGATCTTAAAAATGACAGTGATCTTTTGATCGAGGTTGAGTCATTAAAAAAAATTTCTAAAAATCTTGATCAACTTGAGCCCATTTGTCCGCCCGCTCATGTTGTAGATGCTGTCTATAAATCCGCAAAAAACAATTCTCAAAGTTCTAATAGTGCGTACTGGAGGCCAATTTTTTATTCAGCGGCAGCTATTCTATTAGTTGGCATTACATCGGGAATATTTTTAATTGATGATTCGCAAGACAACAAAAAAAGCAGTCATCAACAAGCTGAATCGGCCTCTGTCACGGCTGGTGGTACACAACTCCTTTCGCAACCTGCAACTACATCTTCACCCTCTTCGCATAGAACACAACCCTGGGTAGATAATAATGAAATACTTTATTTTCAGGGACAGGCTGCTTCGGGAACTTCTTTGATGGCAGATTCCATCAGAAATGAAAGTTTTAAGAAGCTAACACCTGTAAATCCTGTCGGTGAACCCTCCGGACGACAACAACTTCAGTTGACAGGCAGCGGAAACTAAACTGATCTGTGTATTTTGCAAAAATTCTCTTAGTTACTATTTATCAGTTACTTGGGAATAAATAGAGATAAGTTTTCCACTTTAAAATGTGAATAACTTCTTTTGGTTAGCTATAAGGTGAGGCTTATATTAAAAATTGTCAGAATTAATTAACCCCTGAAAGCGAATGGGAAAAATCATATCAATTGCCAACCAAAAAGGCGGGGTTGGTAAAACAACTTCAGCAATCAATCTTGCTGCAAGCCTTGCTGTTATTGAGCATCCTACTCTGATTATAGATACCGATCCTCAAAGCAATACCACAAGCGGACTGGGTATTGAGTCTAAAAATGTATCAAATTCGGTATACGAAGTGATGGTAGGCGGTATAGACGTAGAGGATGCTATTCGCGAAACAGAATTACCCTATCTGGATCTTGTACCATCTCACATTAATCTTGTGGGTGCTGAAATTGAGATGGTTGACAGAAATGAAAGAGAGCGAATACTGCTGAAGGCAGTTGAAGGTATTCGGGACAAATATGACTTCATTATTTTTGATTGTCCACCCTCTCTGGGATTATTAACAATAAATGCACTTACCGCATCGAACTCTGTGATGATTCCCGTTCAGTGTGAGTATTTTGCTTTAGAGGGTTTAGGACAGCTATTAAACACTATTAAGATAGTCCGGCAACATCTGAATCGGGAGCTTGAAATTGAAGGCGTATTACTCACGATGTACGATACACGGACTCGTCTCTCAAATCAGGTAGCGGAGGAAGTAAAACGATATTTTGATGACAGGGTATTTTCAACAATTATTGCTCGAAATATACGTCTTGCAGAAGCTCCCAGTTTTGGGAAACCGGCTATTTTATATGATGCTTCCAGTACAGGTGCTAAAAATTATCTCTCATTAGCCCGGGAAATTATCAACAACAATAAAAAGATGTTTAAATCGAGTCCCGCGCTGTCTAAATCGTAATGCGTTATGTCTAAAAAAGTGTTAGGTAGAGGTCTTGGAGCTTTTTTTCCTGAGTATAAAGAGGATTCAGATGATCAGGAAAAATCACAAAATACCAAGACCGCCGTACCTATAGAGCCCGCTGATCGTGTAAATATTGTTCTGGAAATTCCAGTAAACAATATCCGCCCCAATCCGCATCAACCCAGAAGCGATTTTAAAGAGGAAGCTCTTGAACAATTGGCAACATCCATCAAGAAACATGGATTAATTCAGCCTATAACTGTTCGCCATATAGGGGAGAAACGATTTGAGCTCATCAGTGGAGAACGCAGGTTACGAGCAACTAAACTTGCCGGACTGAAGAAGATTCCTGCATACATCCGTGAAGCAAATGATGAACAGATAATTGCTTTTGCTTTGATTGAAAATATACAGCGGGAAGAATTAAATCCTCTCGAAATTTCGATGGGTTATCAACGCTTAATTGACGAATGTGATTACACACAAAATGAAGTAGCTGAGAGGGTTGGGAAAAACCGTTCTACAGTTACCAATATGCTGCGACTCCTGCAACTTCCGGCATTTATTCAGGCCGCACTGCGGGATGAATCCATTTCAACCGGTCATGCCCGGTCATTGATCAATGTAAAAAATGAGGATGACCAGAAGAAGCTTCTGAAAGAAATTCAAAAGAAAGATTTGTCTGTTCGGCAAACGGAAGAGCTTGTAAAGTCTTACGATAAAAAGAAAGAACAGAAATCTTCAAAAAAACCTGCCCCAAAAAACAACCCGTTTTTAGATGATGTTTCAAAACGACTGCGAAAACAGCTAAGTACGAAAGTAAACATCAAACAAAAGGCAAAGGGAGGAGAGATCCGGATTGAGTACTACTCGGATGAAGATTTAGAACGATTGATTCAACTTTTCGATGAAATGGGTTAATCTTTTTCTTGTATTCTTTTTTATCACTTTCAATTCTTACGCTCAGCAATCGTTGCTGCAGCCGAATTACAGCCTGCTCGAAAACAGGCTGCATCAATATTCTACTCAGAATTTTTCGCAGGAAGACACAACACAATCCAGCGAATATCCAAATCCAACGTCAGTTTTGTACAAATCGCTGATTATTCCGGGATGGGGACAGGTCATAAACAATCAAATTTGGAAGGTACCCATTATCTATGGTGTATTTGCAGGGCTTGGAGTATACACATCTTATGTGAATGGACAGTATAAAGACTATCGTGCTGCCTATTACAACACAACCCAGGGGGAAGATAGTGATTTAAAATTCGGGCCGACTCCGGAACGTTTGGAAGGAGTAAATGCAAATCAACTTCAGTCAAACAGGAACAATTTGAGAAATCGGCGTGATTTGATGTTTGTCATTATAGGTCTTGCTTACGGATTAAATGCGATTGACGCTTATATTTTTGCTCATATGCGAAATTTTGATGTTTCGGATGATCTAAGTGCCAGAGCAACGGTTCAGCCAACAATTTTGGCTGAGAGAAGCCTGGGAATTCAGGTTAAATTTTCATTTTTAAAAAAATAGTATATGCAGAAGCCAAAAGTTTTTTCCAATAATATTGATGCAGATCAGTTTGAATCGGAAAGCAGCCGAAGTTTATGGAGTATTTTTAAAATTATGGGTGAATTTGTAGACGGATATGAGACTCTAATGCGAGTGGGCCCCTGTATTTCAATATTTGGATCTGCACGTGTAAAACCGGGCTCAGAATATTACGAACTGGCCGTTAAAGCTGCTGAAGCTATTTCTGATAACGGGTTTGGAATAATCACTGGTGGCGGCCCCGGAGTTATGGAAGCGGCAAATAAAGGAGCTTTTAACAGCGACGGAAAATCTGTAGGACTTGGCATTGAATTGCCCAAAGAACAAGGCGTTAACCGGTATGTATCTCCCAATTATGTAATTAATTTCAAATATTTTTTTGTTCGAAAAGTGATGTTTGTAAAATATGCTCAGGGATTTATAGTTTTACCGGGTGGTTTTGGAACACTTGATGAGCTATTTGAAACAATTACGTTAATACAAACTGAGAAGATCATGAAAATCCCTATCGTTCTCATAGGTAAAGAGTATTGGCAGGGATTGGTTGAATGGATTCAGGAAAAGTTGATCGAAAATGGTTATATCCATGAAAATGATATGGATATTTTCTATTTAACGGATGATGTAGATGATGCAGTGCAACATATTTGTGATTTTTATGAGGATAAAGAGCCAGAACCAAACTTTTCATACTAAGAAACATTTTTGCCAAAGTGCTGTTTAAATATTTAGATTTTAAATAATGATTTTGTATAAATAATTTCATTATGTTTATCGCGTTTACTTGGAAGGAAACAAAACAAACTATATTTCACATGAAATCACTTAAAATTATACTTACACAATGCCTGGCAGCTGTTATTATGTTGGGTTTCGCAGAATTATCAATGGCTCAGGACGAAGCGAGGGGTGAGGCTATTCAGCTTTATAACCAAGCACAGGAAATGGCCGGGCAAAATCAATTAGACCAGGCAATTACTCTCTACAGAGATGCACTCAGTGTTGCTCGAGAAAATGAATTGACTGATATAGTGGATCTGATTGAAGAACGGCTTCCAAGAATTTATGGCACCCGGGCTTCACGAGCTTATCAGCAGTATCAAAGTGAACGCTCAATGGAAGCAATAAATACAGCGATTGAATATTTCCAGGAGTCGCAGGAAGTAGCTGAAGAGTTTGGAAACGACCAGGTTGCACAACAGGCAAGGGGCGCAGTACCACAACTTATATATGTGAGATCTGTACTCCATTTCAGACAAGAGAATTATGAGGAGGCATTAGCAGACCTGAACAGGGCTCTTGAATTAAATCCCAATTATGCTGTTGCACAGTATCAAAAAGCTATAGTTATGAAGAGAATGGAGCCCTCGGATGTAGAAGGCTGGCTGGCTCAATTTGACAGGGCAATTGAAATTGCACAGCAAACAAATAACACTCAAGCACTTAATAATGCTCGTGAAAATGCAGCAGAGGAGCTTGTTTTCCGCGCTGTAAATCTTTCGGAGGAAAGACAGTTTAGCAGAGCTATTGAACTCCTGAACAGAGCACGAAACTATAATGAATCATCGCATAACATCCCTTACAGATTAGCTGAAATTGCAAATAAACGGGCCAACTGGTCTGATGCAGAATCGCATGCCAGAGAATCACTGGAACTGCATAATGGCGGTGTAAGTGACAAAGCAAAAATATACTTTGAACTTGGCACAGCTTTGAAAGGACAAGGTAACTTCGAAGCGGCATGTTCTGCATTTGAAAACGCAAGATATGGTGATTTTACAGAACCAGCGAACCACGAACTTCAATTTGAGTTGAAGTGCGAAGGGCATTCAGCCAGCGGAAGATAGATTAATTTTCTTTATTTGAAAGCCGTCCCGATATGTGGGGCGGCTTTTTTTTTGCAAAATCATTTTTGCGTTGAGATGAACTTGACTATCTTTTTGACCAAGAATATTTAAAATAAATTCAATCAACTACATGTCTACAACCAATACAATCGATCAAGCCTGTGCAAATACTATTCGCGGATTAGCTATGGATGCTGTTCAAGAAGCTAATTCCGGCCATCCCGGCATGCCAATGGGAATGGCAGATGTTGCGTATGTACTTTGGACCAAATTTTTAAAGCATAATCCCAAAAATCCAAATTGGTTTGATCGTGATCGATTTATTCTTTCTGCCGGTCATGGTTCCATGCTTCTTTATTCGCTGTTGCATCTTACCGGCTACGATCTGCCTCTTGATGAACTTAAGAATTTCCGGCAGTTAGGCAGTAAGACACCTGGTCATCCTGAGTTTGGTTTAACACCCGGTGTAGAAACAACTACCGGCCCTTTAGGACAAGGATTGGGAACAGGTGTGGGAATGGCGATTGCAGAAGAGTTTTTGGCTGAAACCTTCAACAAAGATCAATTTAATTTGATCGACCATTACACGTATGCAATTGTGAGTGACGGAGATCTGATGGAGGGAATTTCTCATGAATCAGCATCTTTGGCCGGACACTTAAAGCTAAGCAAGCTTATCTATCTGTACGATTCAAATAAGATATCGATTGAAGGTTCTACTGATTTGGCATTTACCGACAATACCAAACAACGTTTTGAGGCCTACGGTTGGGATGTTCAGGTGATTGATGGTCACGATCACACTCAAATTGAGGAAGCAATCAAAAAAGCTAAAAAAACTGATACCCCTTCGCTCATTGAATGTAAAAGTAAAATTGGATTTGGGAGTCCGAATAAAGAGGGAACTGCCGATTCGCACGGAGCACCACTTGGGGAAGATGAAATTAAAATTACCAAAGAAAAGCTGGGTTTAAATCCAGATGAAAAATTCCAGGTTTCTGATGACGTATATGAGCATATGAGCAAAGCTGTGGAAGCTGGTGCGAAACTGGAAAATAAATGGAATGATAAGCTCTCGGCTTATGAGAAAGATTTTCCGGATGAGAGTGAATTATTTAAGAATTTTGTAAGTCGAAAGACGCCTGATAATTGGGATGAAATACTTCCTGAATTTGATGCTGATGAAAATGGAATGGCAAGCAGAAAAGCATCTGGTGTTGTTTTAAACAGCATTGGTAAACATATTTTGAACTTATTAGGTGGTTCTGCCGATCTTGCCGGCAGTACCAAAACTGAGATGGAACATGTATCATCTTTTAGTGCTGAAAACAGGATGGGACGAAACTTTCACTATGGAGTTCGCGAACATGGTATGGCTGCTGCGCTAAATGGTATGGCTCTTCACGGAGGTATAATACCTTATGGAGGTACATTTCTTGTATTTTCAGATTATAATAAACCATCGATACGAATTGCAGCTATTTCAGAAATACCGTCTATTTTTGTGTTTACCCATGATAGTATTGGATTGGGAGAGGACGGCCCTACACACCAGCCTATTGAACATCTCGGGGCGCTTCGGGCTACCCCGAATGTACATCTGCTCAGACCTGCTGATGCAAATGAAACCGCCATCAGTTGGAAATCTGCTATTGAAAGAGAAGATGGGCCTTCACTTTTGATATTGACTCGTCAATCACTGCCAACAATTGACAGAACTAAATATGAAGATGTATCCGGTGCTGAAAAAGGTGCATACATTCTCAAAAAAGAGAGTGCAGATTCTCCGGATTTAATTCTTATGTCTACAGGATCAGAAGTTCACCTTGCTCTGGAAGCGGCTGAAAAATTGGAAGAAGATGGTACAGCAGTGAGAGTTGTAAGTATGCCATGTATTGAAATTTTTAAAAAACAACCTCAGGAATACAGGAACAAAATTTTACCACCAGCTGTAGAAAACCGAATCTCTATTGAAGCAGCGACTACATTAGGTTGGCACCAATGGGTTGGCAGTAAGGGAATTGCAATGGGCTTAGACAGGTTTGGAACCTCTGCACCGTATGAAGAGGCTTATGAACACCTTGGCTTAACTGTTAATTCTATTATTGAAAACGCAGAGAAATTACTCAGCTAAATTTTTAGGCGGTTCATTCTTATGAATGGTCGTAAAAGTGATATCATCGATCGGTTTTTCATCCCCGATGAACAGATCAATAGAAGAGCGAATTTTTTGAGTAATCGTCTTGGCATGCAGTGATCCGTAGATTGATAAAATGCCGTCGAGGCGTTCCTCGCCATACTCTTCATTTTTATCATTTCGGGCCTCAACAAGTCCGTCTGTGTACAGAAGAAGGCTGTCTCCGGGCTCAAACAGAAACTTCTTTTCCTGAAGTTTTTTGCCAAGTGCATTCGTACTGGTCATACCGAGAGCAAAACCATCCGTATCCAGCCGAAAGGTGGCATCATGCTTTTTACTGAAAACAAGCGGTATATTGTGTCCGGCACGGGCAAAGTTAAAATGATTTTCGCCATGGGGAAAAAAAGCGGCGCAAGCTGTTACAAATGTCTTATCTCTTTTGTTTGATTTCACATAGTTATTGAGCTCCATAAACAACTCCTTAGGACTGGGCTCCATTTTTTTAATCAATAGATGAACCAGTGCCTGAATTCGAACCATGTACAAAGCTGCGCTCATTCCTTTACCAGAAACATCAGCTATTAAAATATATGTGCCTGTTTTTGATTCAATAATATCTACATAGTCTCCGCCAACTTCCTGAGCTGTAGCTGCAAAGGAATACATTTCAAGGTGATTGAATTTTACATTCGATGGAGGTAACAGACTGAGTTGAATTTCCCGGGCAAAATCGAGTTCTTTTTGAACGTCAGATTTTTCAAGAAGTTCAATCAGAAGAATTAATAGCATACCCGTAAAAGAAAGCGGCAGGAAAAGGGGGTGAATGAGAAAACCTGATAATCCCACAAAAGAAAAAACATAGTGAGCAACAAAACTTACAACTGAAATGCCAAATACAAGCCTTCGAACCGGATTAAGACGTTTGGTTAGGGAGGAGAGCAGGCTTAAAAATTTTTGCACTACAGGTATTCGTTCGGCTGGCAGACCGGGATTTTGCTCCTGCAGTGCATCGTGATATAACTGCTTTATTCGTTCTGAATCGGATTGAAACTCCTTACCGAGTTGCTTAGAGTTCATCCCCGTTACATATTCTTCGTAAAAAGCTTTAGTGCTATACGAAGACCTTGTTTCATTTTTTAAACCCATCTGCTATTGTAAAGTGTGATTTTACTATTCTGTTACGTTGGACATCACTAAAAGTTATCAAATAGCTGCCTGATACCCTACTGTTTTTGTCCGATTTTAGAAAGTGATCTATATTTTTTGAAGGTTAAATTCTTCACTTTTCCGATAAACCGTTCCCTTGATTACTGCAATTAATTCATCGTGTTGATTTGTGATATCCACATGTATAACACCGGTTTTAAATTTCATTGATAGTGCTTTGGCTTTTACCGTGAGAGCATCACCAGAGACAGCTTTTTTCGTGAACGAGATAGAATGATCAATAGCTACTGTCAGGCGTCCATACGAAGCAGATGCAAAAGCGATGGCGCTATCCGCCAGTGAGAAAATGATACCACCATGAGCAATTTTGTAACCGTTCAGCATTTTGTCAGTCAGAGTGCATTTTAAAGTGCATGCTCCTTCTTTAACATCAATCAGTTCAATGCCCAACCACTGGCTGAATGCATCATGTTGCAGCATGTGTTTTACAATCGTCTCAGCAGATGGTTTCGAGGAATCACTCATAAAACTGTTCTCCTTTCGCTGCTTTCCGTTTTAGCAAAGGATTGGGGCGATACCGATCTTCGCCATACATCTCCTGGAGAGCTTCTATCCTGTTTAAAATTACACCCAGGCCGATTTCATCCGCCCATTCAAGAAGTCCCTTAGGATAGTTTACGCCATTTTTCATCGCCAGATCAACCTCCTCGATCGATGCTACATTCATAAAAACGGCATCGGCGGCTTCATTGATCAGCATCGTTAAAATCCGATTGAAAACTTTTTGCCCAATTTTTTTATCCTTGTTTGGCTCGGGATTTTTTGACGGATCATCATAGTTATAGAAGCCGATACCTGTCTTCTTGCCATATCTGCCGGCTTCTACAAGGCGCTTTTGTGCAAATGAAGGTTTGAACCGGGGATCATAGTAAAACTCTTTAAAGATGGTCTCCGTTACTTCATAATTCACATCATTCCCCACGAGATCCATCAACTCAAACGGTCCCATTTTAAAACCGCCGATCTCTTTCATTGCCCAGTCGATGGTTGCAACATCCGCAATTCCTTCTTCATATATTCGGAGAGCTTCACCATAAAACGGACGAGCTACACGATTGACAATAAATCCGGGAGTATCTTTTGCGATAACAGTCACTTTTTTCCAATCGCTGATGAGTGATTGAACTTTCTCAGTAATCTCACCGGATGTTGATATTCCCGGGATGATCTCCACAAGATTCATAACCGGAGCAGGATTAAAAAAATGAACTCCAAGAAATCGTCCAGGTTTTTTGAGGGCAGAAGATATGGAAGCGATGGAGAGGGAGGAGGTGTTGGTTGCCAAAATACATGATCTTTTTACAATTCCCTCAAGCCTGGCAAACTGATCTTTTTTTGCCTGGAGATTTTCAATAATCGCTTCAAACACGATCTCACAGCTATCAAAATCATTCAGGTGATCGACAAAATGAATTCTGTTGAGTATACCATCCATCTCTTTTTGTGTCATCCGGTCTTTTGTCACCTGGCGGTTCAGAATTTTCAGAAGTCCCTGTTCTGATTTTTCGAGCTGATCTTTATACGCATCAAACAGGTAAACTTCATGACCATGCGTGGCTGCGATTTGGGCAATTCCGGACCCCATCGTTCCGGCTCCAACAACTCCTATATGTATGCGTTTTTTCACTTTCTTGATATTTTTGCTAAAAGTTTTACTATCAGAAAATAATCATTCATACGTCAAAACCAAGAGTTGTAAAACTGATTAAAAAACGATATCATTATGATATCATAAAAACTTATTATAGAATAAATATGGCAGATGTTCTAATCAGAAATATTGATAAAAATACTCTTAAGAGGCTAAAAGAGAGGGCGAGTAGCAATAACAGATCACTACAAGAAGAGCTTAAAGAGTTGGTCGAATTTCATGCAAAGCCCGATATTGAGGAGACCCGAAGCAGAGTGAATGAGATATTGGTCAAATATAAAGCTTCAGGCAAATCATTTCCCGACAGTGGGGAAGAACTTTCTGAGGACAGGGAGCGATGAGCATTCCTGTTATTGATGCGTGTGTGGCCATTAAATGGTTTCTGCCTGAAACGGGTTACGAAATGGCCGGGGAGATCTTTAAAAGCCATAACAAAATGATGGCTCCGGATCTTTTTTTCATTGAATTTGATGCGGTTGTCACCAAAAAAGTCCGCCAAAAACTGGTTGACAGAGAGGACGCGAATAAAATGTATCAGGAGATTAGAAACATTCCTTTTGAAATAATTCCATATTCTTTGATTTCGAACATCGCTTTTGATCTCTCTTCGGCTCTTTCCATTTCTTTATATGATGCATGTTATTTAGCGGTTGCAATAGAGTTTGATGAAAAAATATTTACTGCTGATAAACGATTTTTTAACGGAATGAAAAATACTCCCTTTGGGCATCATCTTGAATATGTCTGAAAGTCTTTTCTATTTTCCTTTAAAACTCGGTATGCGTTTCTCCAAAAAAGCTTGAACCCCTTCTTTATAATCATTGGATTTTCCAGCTTCACTCTGCAAATCTGCTTCCAGTGAAAGCTGTTGATCCAGGTCATTTTCAAAGGTTTGATTGATGGCATCCTTATATAATCCAAACGCTTTCGTAGGCATGGATGCCAGTTTTTGAGCGATAGATTTCACCTCATTTTCAAGTTGATCTGTCTCGACGGATTTATAAATTAATCCGATCTCAACAGCTTTATCGGCAGTGATCTTTTCATCCAGAAGATAAAGTGCATTGGTCCGTGCGATTCCAATGAGACGTGGAAGGAAGAATGTTCCGCCGCTGTCAGGAATGAGCCCAATTTTACTGAATGCCTGAACGAATACTGCTTCTTCGGATGCAACAACAATATCACATGCAAACGCTATATTAGCACCGGCACCAGCTGCTGTTCCCTGGACAGCACATATCACAGGCTTCGGCAGTTTACGAATCGCTCTGATGACAGGATTATAACTTGTTCGAACAGTATCGGATAGTTCATACTTATCCTCCTTTTCTTCCCGATTAACAACTTCAGGAAGATCCTGTCCGCCACAAAATGCCTTTCCATTCGCATTTAAAATTACACAACGAACTTCATCAGATTCTGCCTTTTTGAGTGCTTCCTGTAATTGCAGTGCCATCGGCTCGGTAAAGCTGTTAAACTTATCCGGCCGGTTAAGTGTGATAGTGAGAATTTGATTTGAAGTATCGGTAAGTATTAGAGACATGGATTTGTACGCCGGACAGCTTGTCCGGCAAATGTAGTTTTAATGGTGAAATGATTCGTGTATATAAGAAAACTCTTTGGAATACTAATTAAAACTGTGGTTTGAAAGTCAATAAAAACTATATCATCATTTTTAAGCTACGATGAGCAAGCTGCCCGTTGTACTTTTTAAATACACTTAAAATGCTCAAAAGGTTGTTCGCATTCGTTACAGTAATATTGTGCTTTGCAGGCTGTGGATCCAAACTCACTTTGAAGCTTCTGTTTCTGTTGATTCACAATAGGGGCATGGCACCACTTTTTGGGAGTTTTTTAATCCGATCAGGTAATCCTCAGAATCTGCATCTGTTTTATCAGGAGGAGCAATGCCATACTCTTTCAATTTTAGTTTAGCTTCGTCCGTCATCCAATCTGTTGTCCATGTTTCTTTATAATCGGTAAGGATTTTGAAAGATCCGATTCCTTTTTTCTTCAAGGTTTGATGAATCGCCATTTCAATCGCATTCATCGCAGGGCAACCGGAATAAGTAGGGGTGATTTTCACAGTTACCTGGTCCTCATCTATCTTAACGTCTCGCACAATTCCCATCTCCACTACATTAAGTACAGGAATTTCTGGATCGGTCACTTCTTCAAGCCAGGACCAGATTTTATCTTGTGATATGAGTTCTGTTTTTTGTTTCATGTTTCAGTAGATGGTAAATAGACTGAGATGGCGCAAGTGTCTCGCTTGTGTCCTTGGTTATCTTAAAATCTATAATTTCCATTATAAAGTAACGGGCAAGCTGCCCGTTGTACTTTCATTTCCACTCCGCATCCGGGTATGATCGTCTTAAAAACTGCATTTCTGCCAGTAATCTGCCCAGATACTCCGTATGCCGGCCCTGTCTCGCACCTGAAAACATATATTGGTCGTCATCAGGAACGTTGAGCGTTGCTTCTTTTAGTACTTCATTAACCAAACTTTTCCATTCATTCCTGAAAGCAGTAACATCCACAAATAAACGTTGTTCAATAGCTGCTTGATCGGCCTCATCCAGATCAAAAAGTTCACCGGTGTACATCCAGATTTCATCAAAAGCATTCTGAATTCGCTTGTGACTCTCTTCAGTTCCGTCTCCCAATCGTAACACCCATTCCCGGCTGTGGCGCAGATGGTATTTAATCTCTTTGAAATGTTTCTGAAGCATTCCATTGAGCTGCTCATCTTCGACAGTTTGAATTAGATCTTTGTAGAGATGGTAACTGTATGCACTGAAGAGAAAAAGCCGGGCAATGGTAAAGGCAAAATCACCTTTTGGCAGCTCCATCATTGCCACATTTTTAAAATCGATGTCATCGCGAAAATAGGCGTAATAATCCTCATCCTCTTTTCCTTCAATTTCTGCAGCGTAGCTGTAAAGTGCCGCGGCATGTCCAATCATATCTAATGCAACGTTGGCAAGTGCAAGATCTTCCTCCAACTCCGGTCCGTGTCCTGTCCATTCGGAAAGACGGTGGCCGTGGATCAGACGATCATCCGCCAGCCGAAGCATGACTTCGACGAGTATTTTGTTTTTAGTTTCGGGTTTGATATCGAGTGTACTCATTTTTTGACAGTCTTGTACTGAATTTTCCGTCTCACCTAATTAAAGGCACAAGCGAGACGCTTGCGCCAGTGATGTTTGTAGGCCGGACAGCTTGTCCGGCTCCACAATCCATGTTATACAATATTAATCTAGATTTTCATTGGGAGATAACGGGCAAGCTGCCCGTTGTACAAATACTATTTTCTCTTCTTCACTGCTCTCGGCGTACTGTAAAACTGTGGGTGCCGATACGGTTTATCATTCGCGGGATCAAAAAACGGTTCTTCATCTTCGGTGGTTGAAGCCGTGATCTGATCAGACGGAACCACCCAAATTGCGATTCCTTCACTTCGCCGGGCATAGGTATCCCGGGCATTTTGCATTGCCATTTCCGCATCGGCAGCATGAACACTTCCGGCGTGCTCAAACGGTTTCCCGTCTTTGGGTTGATAGAAAACTTCCCAAAGAGGCCATTCAGATTGATTGTTTGAATTCTTAGTCATTAATGAAAATTTGTTTCAGTTTTTAATTCCCCTCTTGGGAGGGGACAGATTGTGTAGCGTTTAGCGTAACAATCAGGGGTGGGTTCTTCGTGGCTTGAAGTGTAACCCTTATTTAAATAGATATTCAATTGAACCCACCCCGAGTTCATTCGCTGAACGCTCATTTCACTTTCCCCTCCCAAGAGGGGAGAAATACTATGACGCTTTTTCTTCTTTCAACTTCTGTTTTCTCGCATACTCCATTGCTGCCTCACGAACCCATTCACCTTTTTCGTAGGCTTTTCTTCGTGCTTTCATCCGTTCGCGGTTCATCGGGCCGTCACCTTTAATGACACTCCAGAATTCGTCCCACGGAATTTCACCAAAATTCCAGTGCCCGGTTTCTTCGTTGTATTTCAATTCAGAATCGGGAAGAGTTATGCCAATCGCCTTCGCTTCCATCACGGTTCTGTCGACAAAATCCTGGCGAAGTTCATCATTCGTCTTTGTCTTTACACCCCATTTGATCAGTTCTTCGCTATTTGGAGAATCTTCATCATGCGGGCCAAACATCATTAGTGTTGGCCACCACCAGCGATTGACGGCATCCTGTGCCATTTTTTGTTGTTCAGGAGTCCCATCAGCCATTTTTGCGAGCATCTCATACCCTTGTTTTTTATGAAAGCTTTCCTCTCTGCAAATTCGGATATTCGCCCGGGAGTAGGGTCCGTATGATGATTTAGCCAGCATGGTTTGATTCACAATTGCCGCACCATCCACCAGCCATCCTATCACACAAATATCAGCAAATGTGAGCGTGGGATAATTAAAAATACTCGAGTATTTTGCGCTTCCATACAGATAATCTTCGATCAAATCCTTTCTACGCACTCCTAATGTCTCAGTGGCACTGTAGAGATACATACCGTGTCCCGCTTCGTCTTGCACTTTTGCAAGAAGCACCATTTTTCGTTTGAGGGAAGGAGCACGTGTGATCCAGTTTCCTTCGGGCAGCATTCCAACAATTTCGGAGTGGGCGTGCTGGCTCATCATTCGAATTAACTGCTGACGATATCGGTCCGGCATCCAGTCTTTGGGCTCAATTTTTTCACCATTATCGATCCGTTCCTGGAAGGCTTCTCTTTTCTCTTCTTCAGTCATAAAAGCGCTTTTCTGTTTTAATAACACACTTTATTAACGGTAATATAGCTAAATCATTTCAAAGGAGAGAAAGGCTTTTTTGTATGGTTTGATCAAAAATAAAATCAATCAGCTGTCTTTAATCTAAAGTGGTTTAATTCCCTGCTTCTCTGGGTCGGAAAAGACAATTCCCCCTTTCCAAAAAGGGGACACTTAAAGAAAAAATTATAGTTAGCCTAAAATTATTTGGGACGTGTTGATACCTTGTGGGCTCTGCCCCGAGATAGTTCATTCTTTGAAAATAAATGTTGCAGCAAAACCAAATACGGCAAAATAATCAAGACTGATAATAGGGCCCCAGTATAGGAAATCGGGATAATTGGGATATAAAATCAACATTCCCGTCATGGATACCATTAATATTGTTGTAAATGTTAACGTGGCGGGTTTCCATCGTGAGGTCATACTTGGATAAGCAAACTTGATGGGAAGAAACTGCATTACGGCGAGTAAAAAAATCAGAACAGCATTTAAAGTATCGGGAAAATTAAAGATGAATATCAGGTAAAAAGCTGCCATGTTCCACATAACCGGAAATCCTTTGAAGTAAAAATCATCCGTAATCATCCCCGTTTTTCCGTAATAGATTGCAGATGTAAAAACAATTAATAATGCCATGGAAAGGCCAACCCACTCTTGCATTAGTGCAGCCTGGTAAATCATAAATGCGGGTATAACGGCATATCCGCAAAAGTCGATCACAAAATCGATGCTCTTACCACTTACTTTTGGTAACACCTTCTGTACGTTGTATCTGCGAGCCAGTGTGCCATCCACGCCATCGATCAGCTGAGCGGCGATTAACCATAGCATTGCGGTCCGAAAGTCATTTTCGGCGGTTGAAATAAGGGCCATAAAAACAGCTATGATTCCGCTTGCGGTAAAAAGATGTACCGTCCATGCCTTCAGACGTTTGAGCATTTTTCTTTTGTAATTGATATTGCCGTTAGAACTGTCAGCATATATAACTATTTTTTGCTGAAGTATGAATAATGAAAATATAAAAAATGGTATCCAGGCGGCAATGCGTCCTGCCTTATGGCTGATCGGGCTTCTTGCTGCTGTCTGGTTTAGGAATACATCTCTTTACGGATAACCCTCTGAGCTGGCCGGCTTACATCTCTATGATGGTATTTTACTCCCTGATTTTCGGGATTGGAGCGTACGCCGCACAACTACAGAAAGGGGGCGGCAGTGATAGCTTTCTTCTTGCCGGCCGTAAACTCCCATTGTTCCTGGCTATTTTTACGATGAGTGCAACGTGGGTGGGCGGAGGTTACATCAACGGAACGGCAGAGTACACATACAGTTCCGGATTGGTATGGGTTCAGGCTCCCTGGGGTTATGCCTTGAGCCTGATTATTGGCGGTCTTTTTTTTGCGCGAAAGATGCGTCGCAGAGGATATCGAACCATGTTAGATCCTTTGGAGGAGAAGTTTGGAAAACGAGTTTCAGCTCTGTTTTTCTTACCTGCTCTGTCGGGTGAGTTGTTCTGGACGGCTGCTATTTTAACCGCATTGGGAACCACATTTGGAGCAATTGCAGGTCTGGATACTACAACTGCCATTATACTATCCGCTTTAATCACCATTGCTTATACAGCGTTGGGTGGACTTTGGGCAGTTGCCCTCACAGATTTTATACAGCTTATTCTTCTGTTTGTGGGGCTCACTCTTACAATTCCGTTTGCACTCGATGCAGTAGGAGGCTGGCCTGCGGCATGGGATCAGTATCAACAGCAGTTTGGTGCTGCCGCCAGTTTTTTGCCAAGTAAAGAAGCCCTTGGTAATTATTACTGGAACTGGTGGGATTACGCCCTGTTGCTTAGTCTTGGCGGTATTCCATGGCAGGTTTATTTCCAGCGGGTACTCGCCTCCCGGGATGCAAAAACAGCCGTTCGTCTGTCAGTTATAGCGGGATTTGTCTGTCTTGCCGCCGCGGTTCCTGCAGTTATGATTGGTATTATCGGGCAGGTGGCTGACTGGAGTTCAATTGGCGCACCTGCACCGCCGGATGCAGCTTCAATTTTACCGTGGGTAGTCCGCTATCTGACCCCGGCCTGGGCGGGAATTATTGGATTGGGAGCCGTTGCAGCTGCTGTGATGTCATCGGCTGACTCCTCTATTCTTTCTGCATCCTCCATGTCGGGATGGAACGTATATCGCCCGCTTTTCAAACCAAAAATTGATACGAAATCCCTCCGAAAACTCGTTCAGCGAATGATCTGGATCATTGGGATTGCCGCGATGCTTATTGCCCTCAACATTCAAAGTGTGTATGAGTTGTGGTTTCTGTGCAGCGATTTTGTGTACTGCCTGCTGTTTCCCGCGCTGGTCTGTTCTTTATTTGATCCCAAAGCAAACTCGGCAGGCGCTGTAGCCGGTTTTATCGTTGCTGCGTTTTTGAGATTTGGTGGGGGAGACCCTACGCTCGGTATTCCAATTATGCTGCCTTATCCTATGATTGAAGATGGAGTGAATCTGTTTCCATTCAGAACTCTTGCGATGGTTTCAGGCTTGATCACAATTATGGGGGTCTCCAGGATTCGCAACCTGTTTCGATAATCCTTATTTCATGCCATAGTTGAGTCTTTCCCTTCAAGTATGGAAATCGCATCAGATTTATACGTTCGGCTGATCGGCAATTCTAAATCACCTATCTCTACTGAGGTTGAATTGAAATTACTGACATGTTCTTGGTTGACAATATACGACCGGTGAATCCGGATAAACGTTTCCGGCAGGGTTTTTTCAAACGAAGAGATCGTCTCCCGGGTTGTGAGTGTTTGATCAGATGTGTGAAGTTTTACATAGTCACTAAGACTTTCGAGATAGATAATATCATCCAGTTTTATTTGATGATTTTTTCGATCTGCCCGAATCGTTATGAACTCCGTTTTCAGCGCTTCTTTTTCTTCCATCAGTTGCTGAACTTTGAATTCGTTGTTTTTTACTCTCCTGAAAAGAAGGAAAAATGCTTTGATCAAAACAATCAGGTAAACGGCAAATCCTAAAACAAAAATATTTGTCATTATTGGGTTCAATTCCTCATACTGATAGTTGGCCAGAACGATGAAGGAAATTGTCACTACAACCATCTCCAGGTAAAGTGAGATGATAATTGTATAGATCGTGTAGATTGAAAATCTCAGGTAATTTCTATTCAATAAATAGTTCGGTACTAAATAGTAATTGAAAAAGTAGGAGGTAGCCATTGCCACAGGAAGAAGAAAAGTGACGAAGTAGAAACTATTGAGATAATCTCCATAGGTGTTTCCAAAGCCAATGACCAGAATGATCCCGGCCATAATCCAAAATAAGTATATGTTTACCTGCCTGCATTGTTTTTGATGAAAAATCCTGATTTTATCGCAGAATGCCATCTTTTATCGACGAATAACATCTTTAGACGGTGTTTCTACATTGCTGAAACCTGCCTTTTAAAGATACATTTCTTGTGAACACTTAATCACAAAACAGGATAAAATTATGTTTGATCTATTTTATATGGGCGGCCCGCTATTCATGGGAATACTAACTATCATTTTAATTGCTGTTATCGCAACTGCAGGATATATCTTTCTGCAACCCGGCAGAGATGATTCAAAATCACCATCCCCAACCCTGGTTCGGGAAATTGGGATATTTGCATTGGTTTTTGGTTTCTTTGGTCAGTTTATGGGCTTGTACCAGGCATTTACAGCAATAGAGCAGATGGGATCCGTTTCTCCGGCGTTGTTAGCCGGCGGACTCAAAGTTTCAACTATCACGACGCTTTACGGGATGATGATCTTTGTGATCGCCTGGCTTCTCTATTTTGGATTAAAAGCAATTGTTTCAAATAGATAACTTTTTATCTGTTTGGATTGGAACCGTGGGGATGGAAGATTCCTCGGCTTTTAATGAATGACCCTGTTTTTCCAGTTCTTCAATCCATCGGTTAGTATTTCATCTAACCTGATCTTCTGACCGTTCAAATAAGTGGGACCTGGAAAAGCTTTATCGATTTCACATCTCTAAATCATATTTACTTATGCAATTTTTTGAAATTTGTATCCTGGTTACTCTTTTTATTTTAGCATGTTCTCTATTCACAAAGCCAGGAAATCGGCCGAATAGTTTAATCTACTTACCGTTTCTGGTGCTGTTTTTTGTTTTCCTTCATGCCTTGTTTGAAGGGTTTCGGTGGCAAATAATCCCGGCTTATTTACTTTCGGTGTTTTTTCTTTTGCAGTCAATTCGGCTGTTGAAACGCCAGCACAATTTATCGGGATACACTGACCGAAAATGGCTTCGAATTGTTGGTGGTTTATGTTCAATTCTTCTATTGATTGTATCCACCGTTTTAGGATCCATTCTGCCGGTGTTTGATCTGCCGGAACCAACGGGAACCTACAAAGTCGGAACAACAACGTTCATGCTTGAAGATTCCGACAGGCATGAGGTCATCACAGAAAATCCTGACGACCATCGAAAATTAATGGTTCGTGCCTGGTATCCCTCTGATGATTTGAATTCAAATGTAAATCAAATGAATTACATGCACCCGTTTGAAGCGGAGTATTTTGCAAAGAAATATGGGTTACCTGCATTTACGCTGAATCATTTGAGGCATATAGAAACGTTTGCTTATCAGGATCTGCTCATCTCTGATCAGGAATCCACATTTCCAGCTCTTCTTTTCTCCCACGGGTACAATGTTCCTCCTGCAACGTATGCAGCATTTTTGACGGAAATAGCAAGCCACGGATACATCATATTTGCGGTGAATCATCCCTATCAATCAATAGCAACGGTTTTTTCGGATGGGGGAAAAGTCTCTTTTGATTACCAATATGAATCCAAAATTTTTGAGAATGTCTGGGAGCAGATTGTTGAACTCGAAGATCAATTTTGGGCTGCTGATAGTGATTCAGCAAAACGAGATATTATTCGCGAAATATCCGATATCTATCCCAATGCAGAGATGATGCGGCAGTGGGCTGAGGATCTCTCTTTTGTGATTGATGAATTGGAAAGAATGAACTCACAGACCAATAACCGGTTTTTTAACAAATTGAATCTTGATAAGATCGGAGCGTTTGGTCACTCAGCAGGAGGAGCAACAGCCGGTCAATTGATGCTAACCGATCCCAGGGTGAAAGCCGGGATTAATTGGGATGGAGCTCAATGGGCAGATATGATCGATTCAACACTCAATAAACCCTTTTTAAGAATTGAAGCTGTTCGGGATTCTGCAACGTTTGCTCCGAATGATCTAATCTATCACAATGGAAGTGAAACAGCTATGTACGATTTAAAAGTAAATGGTTTTGGTCACAGTAATTTCAGTGATATTCCCTTTTTGATACCGATTCAGTCAATAAACGAAGCCGGAGAAGCAGATCCGTATAATGCCACGGAATTGATCAACGATTATTCAGTCGCATTCTTTAATAAATATTTACGCGGAGATCGAAATATCGATTTGAGAGATCTGGGTAAAGAGTATCCTGAGATAACATTGGAAGTGGATGAGAAGAGGGACTAAGCCATTCCCAGGATTTTTATTAAGCAATCCTCCGTTTTACACAGAAGTTCCTAATTTTTTTACTGTTTAATGTTGATGTAATAACCAAGTCAAATACAACTGATAGTAAACATCAATTGGTGCATTGGTGGAAATTATTCATATAATCATCATGATATTGACATAATTTGCAAACCTACAATTAACCACAAAACAGTCGCCTAATGGATAGTGAAAAAAAACAGAATGCATCAAGTATGGAAACAAATGAAAGTGAAAGCGGATGTCCGTTTCATAATGGCAATGGGTCTCAAAGAGAGGTTGCCGGCGGCGGAACCTCAATTCGTGACTGGTGGCCGAACAAACTAAATCTCGATATACTACGTCAGCACTCATCTCTGTCAGATCCAATGGGAGAGGATTTTGATTACACAGAGGAATTTAAAGAACTGGATCTGAAAGCGGTAAAGCAGGATCTGCATGATTTGATGACAGACTCCAAGGAGTGGTGGCCTGCAGATTGGGGACATTATGGTCCGCTTTTTATTCGAATGGCCTGGCACAGTGCGGGTACCTACCGTGTGGCTGATGGACGTGGCGGAGCCGGAACAGGGAACCAGCGCTTCGCACCCGTAAATAGCTGGCCCGATAATGTAAGCCTTGATAAAGCACGCCGTTTACTTTGGCCCATTAAGCAAAAATATGGAAAGAAACTGTCCTGGGCTGATCTAATGATTCTTACCGGTAATGTTGCCCTGGAATCTATGGGATTTGAGACGTTTGGTTTTGGCGGCGGACGAAAAGATGCCTGGGAACCCGAGAAGGATATTAACTGGGGCCCCGAGCATGAGTGGCTGGGAAGTGAACGCCACGACGAAGATGGAAATCTTGAAGGGCGGCTCGCAGCAGATCATATGGGATTGATTTATGTGAACCCCGAAGGACCCAACGGTGAGCCGAATCCGGAGAAATCAGCTCAATTTATTCGTCAATCGTTCAAACGTATGGCGATGAATGATGAGGAGACCGTTGCATTGATAGCGGGCGGACACACATTTGGGAAAGTGCACGGTGCCGCACCCGAAGAGCACAACGGTCCTGATCCTGAAGCTGCACCTATTGAACAACAGGGACTTGGCTGGAAAAACGATTATGGAACGGGTAAAGGACCCGACACCATTACCAGTGGATTGGAAGGTGCATGGACGAATAAACCACTTGAGTGGGATATGGGCTTTTTTGAAAACCTGTTTGAATACGAATGGGAATTGACCAAGAGTCCTGCCGGGAAGTATCAATGGACACCGAAAGACGGGGCTGGAGACGGCACTGTACCAGATGCCCACGATCCGGATAAGAAAAATGCTCCCATGATGCTTACAACGGATGTTGCTCTGAAAGCAGATCCTGAGTACAGGAAAATCTCAAAGCGATTTTATGAGAACCCGGATGAATTTGCAGATGTATTCGCACGCGCCTGGTTCAAGCTTGTTCACCGCGATATGGGGCCAAAGTCATTGTATCTCGGGCCTGAAGTTCCTGAGGAAGACCTGATCTGGCAAGATCCCATTCCTGAGGTGGACCATGAGCTGATCAATGATAAAGATGTTGATGAATTGAAAGGGAAAATTCTTGATTCAGGCCTTTCAGTTTCAGAACTGGTTTCTGCAGCGTGGGCATCTGCCTCCACCTTCCGTAGTTCAGATAAGCGTGGCGGTGCCAACGGAGCTCGTGTTCGTTTAGCTCCTCAGAAAGACTGGGAAGTAAACAACCCTGAGCAACTGGCGAACGTGCTTGAGACGCTTGAAGGAATCCAGGAAGAGTTCAACAAATGCTCAATCCGGCAATAAGAAAGTATCACTCGCCGATCTGATTGTTCTTGGCGGATCTGCTGCCATTGAAAAAGCGGCGGAGAAGGCGGGACATGATATTACCGTTCCTTTTACTCCGGGACGAACCGATGCCACCGATGAACAAACGGATGTGGAGTCTTTTGAATGGATGCGGCCGGAAGCAGATGGGTTCCGAAACTACTACAAACCCAGCCCGCGGCGAAATGCCACACCGGAAGAGATGCTGGTGGACAGGGCACAATTGATGACACTGACAGCTCCGGAAATGACAGTGCTCCTGGGAGGAATGCGTGTGCTGGATACCAATTACGATGGCTCCGATCACGGCGTCTTTACAGACAATCCCGGTGCACTGAGCAACGATTTCTTCCTGAACCTGCTCGATCTCCGGTATGAGTGGAAACCCGTTTCGGATGATAAGCTGGAATTTGAAGTTCGCGACCGCGACACCGGTGAAGCAAAATGGACCGCAACCCGTGCAGACCTGATCTTTGGATCCAATTCTGAACTCCGCGCACTCGCTGAAGTGTATGGAAGTGCAGACTCTGAAGAGAAGTTCCTGAACGACTTCGTAAACGCCTGGACCAAGGTGATGGAGTTGGATCGGTTTGATCTGAAATAAATCCACAAGTACGTCACTTCGAGCGCAATGTAACGAAGTGGAATGAAGACGAGAAGTCACTAATGACTGGAACGAGTTCTCGACTACGTTCCGCAAAAGCAGCGGAACTACGCCTGTCTTGAGCTTGACGAAAGGCTCGAACTGACGTTCGGCATACTAAGAATTAGAAAAGGCAGCCTGGCAACGGGCTGCCTTTTTTTAAAGATGGATAAAGATGAGATTTTAACTTTCATCAGGAGCTTTCACCTTCTTACTTCGTTTGCGGAAGTACTCCAATATTTCACTTGCAGATTTTCCTTCCGTTTCAGATGCAATTCTGTCTCGTTCTTTACGAACTGACTTTACACAGTCGAACTTTTTTTTAGTTGTTGTCGTCATAATCAAAAGCTTCTCTTGGATTTCTTATTTCTAACGTCTGAAAACCGTGTTTAAGATTTACCGAATTGTATCCGTGAATTCGTTCAATATTAACTATGTGTTTGAAATTCCAGCTCACAAGCAGATCAACTTTATAAATGGTTGCAATTGCAATATGAAAACAGTCTGCCCTACTGGCTTTCCCCACCACGTTCTCATGAATATATTGTTCAGACAACCAAATGGCTTCTTCAGATAATTCAATATGTTGAATATTCTTTTTTGGCAGTGAATTCACAAACTTCCGAACAAATTCAGGAGCTCCGGTCAACTCATCATCTACGACATCAGATTTTAGAATCTTTATATCGTCAGATATTACTTGGTCAAAAAATCTTTGAGTCCAGTACCCAAACTCCTCATCGAATTTACCACCAAAAACAGATGTATCAGTGTAAACAATTCTCATAATATGGATTATATCATAAAAGTCGTGAACTAGTAACTGGTACCCTATGATATCATTGTGCTAAGGCAATTTTGGCTGATTAAGTCGGATTGAATTAGATGTTCGAACTGAAATATTCAAGTTGGTTTTCCACTTGATAGCGATTTAATAAAAGCTCAGACTTTTCAATCTATTAGATCTCGTATTGACTTGATCCATCCCAAAGTATTGGGATTAGCAAGCCGGACAAAAAGTCTGTGAATCTTGGCGGAGGATCACACCGCGGGATAATCTCGCGAGACAATGGACTATGAAACCTTGGTAGGTTTACATTGATATGATTGATAAATTGTTGAACTCGAAGCGACATGAGATTCTTGAGGTCGATCGTCATTCGTTTACCGACGAATCAAGGCCGCTTATTCAGTAAACAGTTCATCAGCAAGCAGTGGTCACTCCTGACGAGTTTGTCTGATCACTTCGTGATTCTCGATTGTGATTCGATGCATATCTCCTTAACTTTACCAGACACAAACTCTGAACGGGCTTTACCGTCAAGAGGTTTATTCTTTCTGTTACACCATTTGATCAATTCGTCCAAATCAATCTCAATTTTATAGGCTTTCATACCAAGGTCGTGAAAATTTTTTAAGTGCCTGTTCTGCACTCTCTTGCCAATCTTCGGAACGTATCATCAAATAGCATGGCTGTCGTCGCTGATTCGTTTCGCTCGTTCCCACTGTTCAGGTGTCCACCAAAGAATTCCTGTTACTTGTTTATCACTCATCGTTTTTCATTTTAAGGTTAAGAGATACTGGATAATGCTTTTTGGAAACCGGCCTATAATTTATCATACTCCTCCGGTTCCACATCGGGTACTTCAGACATTATTTCTTCAAACTTTTTTCGGTTTCCTCTTTCTGCCCTTTCTCTCAGATAATCTACCGTTAATAGTGCAGACATCTTTTCCGAAACAGCCAGAGTGATCAACTGATTCATAGAAACCCCTTCCTTTTCAGCAAGCTCTTTTAATTTTTTGTGCAGTGAATCGGGTAATCTTACGCTTAAGGTACTCATGGTATTTCTTTGTTCGTAAACGTATTACAGTTTTAGATTGCACTTTAGGTTTCTATGTAGTGAGCTCACCATTCGGTCCAACCATTATAATATGTTCTTTACACAAAGAAGTTTTAATCATATCCGAAGATAAAAAATAATGAGATACTGCATAGTGATGGTATACTCACAGCACAACAATTATTTCTTTTGATTCGCTTTCATTGCCTCCTCCAGCTCAAAAGCAAGATCATCAATGATATCTTGATAGCCCCAGCCGATATCTTTACAGGCAGTTTGCAGATTTTTTATTCGATCTTCAAACTGATTAAAATAGGTGGGATGCTTGATAATGTGTTTGCAAAAACTTTTAAACATAGACTCCAATGATGAGTAAAAAGCTTCATACATATCTCCGAAATCATTTGTCAGATCTGTACCGGTTTCAACGTAGTAGAGTTTAAGTTCAGCAACCTGTCCCGGATATTCTTTGAGTACTTTGCTGTATTCGTTGACGGTTTTTCGGGCGCTCGATAAATCTACTTTTGGAATCACTGATTGGCCATAGAAATATCTATGAATTTTGGCCTTTGCTTCATTCACAATGGATTCGATATCAACGGAATCCGAACTCTGCAGATAAAGCTGTAAAAATTGCTTGTTTTTGGAGTTGAGCTTGCAAAGTTCAACGATCACTTCACGAAGTTCGTCAGGTTCAAGATCTTTAATAAGAGATTTTATGGATGGTGATCGTGGCATTGTTGAGTTTATCTAAATAGTAACGGATTGGCAATTTGGGCACCGAATAGTGATTCTGTAATGTCCGGCTCTTCCAATATTGTTAGACATAGAAAATGGTAGTAAAAATCATTGATAATTACTTATGAGCTGGTATGTGACTAATCTATGACGATGTATCGTTTGTGGAGTACCGTTCAAATTCACTTGCAGAATAACCTTCGTTTCAGATACTATTCTGTCAAGATGTTTACGAAATGATCTTACACAGTCGAGAAGAGTTATTAAATGTTGTCATCATAATCGAAAGCTGCGACAAATAATTCTTGAAAAATTTCAAATGAATTCAAGGATTTAGGGAAAGGACTGCTTAAGTATGATTCAAGTCTGAAATGATAGGAGATAATATCACACGCCTTATAAGATCTGACTACTTGTATGAATATTTTTATAGCAATGCCTTTGGTCATATTTTTATGTTTGTATTTGTAGGTAACTAATAAAGTTTGGTCAATTATATTTTGAGTATTGCCAACCGATAATTTTTAAAGATCCATTTATGTCTTCTAATTCTGAATGAATAATATTCTCATTCATCATGTATGTTTTAGAGCATCTATTTCATATTCATTTGTGTTTATTGACAAGCTGTATTGTCTGATTTCTCACACCTTTTCTGAAATTTATTATAAATACAGGTGATGCGTTCACCTAAATATTCCTCGAGTATAGAGCCATATAGTTTTGTTATAAAGGGTGAAGGAATTTCCATTAAAAGAATGCTCAAGTATTAGGGTTATGGATTATCAAAACTTCTTTAATTGCAAGTTCATGCAGCAATTGTAGCATCAATCCATTTATGATGTGAAATGTTTTCTTCTTTGGCCTTATGCAAATATCTTAGTGCAATTAGAGGACTAATTTTTGAATCTAATGCAGACTGAACAAGAGAAATTGAATCATGATTGAGTGGAGTGGTTGTAATTCAGAACTTAAATCAGTTTCATATCGAAGTAGGCAAATCATATAGATTTTCTTGTAATCTCTTTGTAATAGTACACCAAATAAATATGTAACCCAGCCATAGAGAATAAAGTATTCTATGAGATTTGCCTCAAGAAGTGTTCGTTTCGATGATGCTTGACATCATTGTAAGCTTTCCACCAAATTGGATTTTTTTCTAAGCCCAATTCCCAAGGTTGATGAATCTCCAATACTGTTTCTTTGTATTGATCAGGCATACTTCTTCGAAAATTCGGGATTGTATCAATTATCTTTGACTGATATTAATGAAACCATTAGATGCTGGAGATGTTATTGATCCAAGATTACATAGACATTTTTTTCCTATGTCAATTAATCTGAATACATCCGCATTCAAACCTTTTTCTAATTCTACTTTAAAGTTGACATTGGACGTAGTCTCTCTATTCTTCTTTGATGAAGAGTAGAAAGTCCTTTTACAATAATTTTTTCCAGTGATGAATACATTATTTTAATGATAGCTTAAAATTACCAGGGAATTGCAATAATTCATCAGAACTTTTATCTTTGAGTAATTTTGGAGTCTCATTTTAAAATAATAAGTCCACAAGTATTTTTCAGTAAGTCGTGGATTCTTTCAATGACATCCCACCAAATTTCATAGCTTTCAGAAATCAACAAATTTCAACAGACTCAACCAACCATGATGAAACGCTTGGCAACCACTTTTTCAATTCTATCATTACTATTCACAGGACTTTTGCTAACAGGATGCGGCGGGCAGGAATCAGGGGAGATGTCAGAGTCATCCTCAGATGAAATGACCATCGAAGACCGCCTCGACCAATACACCACGTTTGAGCTGAATGCAGATTTGAGTCAGCTTTCCGACAACCAGCGGCAGATGATTTCGCTGCTGATTGACGCCGGACAGGCGATGGATGAGGTGTTCTGGATGGAGTCGTATGGAGATAAGAGTGAGCTGATGGATATGCTGGGTAGTGAGTCGTTGAGGGAGTTTGCGGAGATCAATTATGGTCCGTGGGACCGCCTGAACGGGGATGAACCGTTTGTAGAAGGTTTTGGGCAAAAACCACTTGGCGCCAATTTCTATCCCGCCGATATGACGAAAGAGGAGTTTGATGCGTGGGATTCTGAAACGAAGGATGATCTGTACACGCTGGTCCGGAGAGATGATTCCGGCAACTTAATGACGGTTCCGTATCACGAGGCGTTTGCCGAGCAGCATCAATTGGCATCTGAGAAGTTGAAAGAAGCGGCCGAACTGGCGGAAGATCCCGGACTGAAGCGGTACCTGAATTTACGGGCGGAAGCGCTGCTGACCGACGAGTATCAGGCCAGCGATATGGCGTGGCTGGATATGAAAGAGAACACGATTGAGGTGGTGATCGGGCCGATTGAAACGTATGAAGATCAGCTCTACGGGTACAAAGCCGCACACGAAACATTTGTGCTGATCAAAGACCAGGAGTGGAGCGACCGCCTCTCGCGATATGCCGAAGTGCTGCCCGAACTCCAGGAGGGTCTGCCGGTTCCCGACGAATACAAACAGGAAGAACCGGGTCGCGATTCGGACCTCAACGCCTACGATGCTGTGTACTACGCCGGAGATGCCAATGCGGGCTCAAAAACCATCGCCATCAACCTGCCGAATGACGAGGAAGTTCAGCTTGCAAAAGGAACACGAAGACTCCAGTTGAAAAACGCGATGCGTGCCAAGTACGACAAGATTTTGGTGGATATCGCCGATATGCTGATTGTGGAAGAACAGCGCGAACACCTGACATTTGACGCCTTTTTTGCCAACACGATGTTTCATGAAGTAGCTCACGGATTGGGAATTAAGAATACCATTAACGGCAGCGGAACCGTTCGGGAAGCTCTCAGAGAACATTCATCGGCACTCGAAGAGGGTAAAGCCGATGTTCTTGGATTGTACATGATTTCCGAACTCCGAAACGACGGAACGGTGACTGATGGTGTCATTGAAGATAACTACACCACATTTGTTGCCAGTATTTTCCGGTCGATCCGATTCGGAACCAGCAGCGCTCACGGAATGGCGAACCTGATTCGGTTTAATTATTTCGTAGAAAATGGCGCCATCACGTACGACGAAGATCAGGAAGCGTGGAGAGTGGAGTATGACCAAATGGATGAGGTCACGAACTCCTTATCAAACCGAATTCTAACCTTCCAGGGTGACGGCGATTATGAAGGTGTCGCTGCTTTTGTGGAAGAGTATGGCCATGTCGGCGAGCAACTTCAAAACTCCCTCGACCGTCTCGCGGAAGCAGGAATTCCCACGGATATTGTGTTTGAGCAAGGGAAAGAGGTTTTGGGGATTGAGTAAAAATCCCCCTTTGAAGGGGAAAGAGGGGGATGGCAAAGCAAGAAACGTTGGCCTGAAAAAATTCAACTATCATGGCTAAAATATTAATCTCCAAAGAGATTGAGAATGTAAGTAGAGTTTTAGAGCATTGGATAAACAGCCATCCCCCTGCGCCCCCTTCAAAGGGGGAAAATTAATCTGAGGCTGTAAACTCGTACCGAAGGTCCTCCTTCGGTACGCCTGATTGAAGCTCTCTTCTCATCAAAAAAAAAAAGGATTTTAAATTAATGGAAGCGGGAGCTTCCTAAGGCCTTTCCAAAGCAGGAGCTTTGGAACGAGTAAAGTGAAAGATCCGCGAAGTTTCCAAAACTTCGCGGATCTTAAAGGCTTAAAAATTCTTACTTGACAAAATCCCCGCTTTTAAATAGCGTTTATTAATCATACCTCATCAAATCATCACAGGAGGCATACGATGAAAGAATCACGTCTGAATCTAAATCTTTTTACGAAAGTAAGAGATGATCTGGAAAAACGTCAGTACATTGTGCTTGCTGAACTCAAAAAAATCTCATCCGAGTTTCAGTATTACAAAGTATATCCTCATTTAAGCAGATTGATTGAGATTCGGCGAACATTGCAAGATGTCATTGACCGTTTGGCCGACCTTCGTAATAAATTTCCGAAACGCATCAGCAAAATCGACTGGGTGAACCGCACGATAGAGCATGAAGTTGTTTTTGTAAATGGAACGGATTTGGAAACTGTAGAAGAGCTGATCAACTGGGCGCTTCCAAAGATGGACAAGGTAATTCACGAGGGAATTGCTATCCACGAGTATGTAGAAAAGGAGCTTTCTGTTGAACATGTTGGGATTGTTCCAAATTACAAGGATGAAGGCTACTTTTTTGTACCGGATAACCAGGAACTTAAGATCAACCTGTTTCGATTTGAGGTTTCTATTTTTCAGAGTACGGAAGATCAGTACAGATCTCTGAAAACAAAATTTTTGAAAGCACTAAAGCAGGGGCAGGCACACCTTTCACCCGGTTCTATAAAACTGGAACTAATTCGCGAGCAAAAAGAACTTCCAAATCCGGCCACGTACGCCTTTGATACCAGCCTGGATTTTCCGTTCAACCAAACCATTCTGCCGGTTGCCAAACGAAAGCTAATGCAGGCGATTAATGCGGAGTCGTGAAAATGTACGCCGGGCAGCCTGCCCGTTACCTCGGAATGTTAATTTTACTCGTTAATTCGTTCCGTAGATCCTTTGATGGTTCCGAAGCTCTTGTTTCAAAACGCCAACTGGATGCTCTTCCCAAATATAGATTATTGAATAGAAGCGGAGTTTCAAATGAGAGTTCCGAAGGAGACTTTCGGAACCAGAAAATTGAGTAGCAAGTATTGAGAAGAGTAGGACCTTAGAAGTCCCCTCTTGAGAGGGGATTTAGGGGTGTGTTAGAATTGTTTTTATAGACCAAATTTTATTTTCCGTTTTTCCACTGTGATCTCAATTACTCTTAAAACATTATCCAAATCATTAAATATTTCTTCATCCCAAAAACGAATTAAATAAACACCTAATTCATTAAGCCGCTTCTTCTTTCGTTTGTCTTTTTGAGCAATTTCAAAATGTTCATGCGAGTATCCATCTAACTCAATAGCCAGAAATAGTTCAGAACAGTAAAAATCTACAATAAATTGGTCAATAGGTTTTTGTCGATGGAAGTCGAATCCTAAAATTTGTTTGCCTTTTAGATATTGCCAAAGAATTTTTTCTGATTTGGTGCTATTGTTTCTGAGTCTTCTTGCGAGTTCTTTAAGCCTTGGATTATATGGGATGATTGGTCTTTTCATATCTATTTGTATGAACCGACAAACCATGAATCCTTACAAAATCTTTTTTACACACCCCTTTGTCCCCTCTCAAGAGGGGATTTCAAATTTGCCCTCAAATCAAGACTCCGAAGGAGACCTTCGGAGCGAGTAAACAGGCTCAGGGCCGGGCAAGCTGCCCGGCGTACTAAGGACTCACAACTAATACTTCTCAAACCATCCTAAAATATACGCCACTTTTCGTATCAAATTGCTGGGTTTGGAGGCGATGGAGTGTGATGATTCGGAGATTTTAACCATCGAGGCATCCACTCCCCGGAGTTTTAACGCCTGGTAATACTGCTCGCTTTCGCTTACGGGAGTTCGGTAATCATACTCACCAACAAGTAGCATGGTAGGTGTCGTTACGTTGCCAACCAGCGAAATCGGGGATCTTTCAAGGTACTGCTCGGGATCATCCCAGGGGTATTCTGTAAACCAATATTTGCTAAAAAATGGGTAAACATCAGCAGTCAATACAAAACTGTACCAGTTTATAACCGGTTTGGCTACAACTGCAGCCGCAAAACGATCCGTTTTTCCAATGGCCCAGGAGCTCAGAACACCTCCGCCGCTTCCGCCGGTAATGTACAGCCTGTCCTCATCGATATAGCCGCGGTCAATTACATAATCCACAGCATCCATCAGATCGTTATAATCTTCACTTGGATAGTTTTGATTAATGTAAGCGGCAAAATCACTGGAGTAGCTTGTACTACCTCTTGGATTGGTATATACAACCACGTAACCTTTGGCAGCCATTAGTTGAAGTTCAGGAGTAAATCTCGGTCCATAATTGGTGTGCGGACCCCCGTGAATTTCGAGAATCATGGGGTATTTTTGATTCGGATCAAAGTCTGGCGGGGTAAGGATCCAGCCCTGGATTTCAAAATCATCAACGGATGAATCAACCCAAAACTCGGTGGTTTCTCCCAGGTTCTTAGACTGTAAAAAGAGCTCATTAATATTTGTTAGCTGAGTAATAGCCATCCGGGTGGGAAAATGGCCTACAGCAAGTTCAGTCGGTCGTTCGGTGGATCCAAGAGGAATAGCAAAACGACCATTGTCTGCTACAGAATATGCTCCGCCACCATACGGCCGCCCAATGCTTGAGGTACCCAGGTTCGATGCAACGGTTATGATATCGCCATTCAGTCGAATATTACCAAGTTTGCTGTTTCCTTCCTCATCGTATCGAAAGAACAGCGAGCGGCTGTCACTGGCCCAGGTAATATCACTGACATCTACGTCGAGGGTACCGGAAATTTTTTGCAGGTTCGAGCCGTCACGGTTCATGATGTAGAGATCGGTCAACTGGTATCCCACAAATTGATCTTCATAGCCGGTATAGGCGATATACTGTCCATCCGGCGAAATTTTCGGATTGCTGTGCGGACCCCGTTTGTCCGTGATTTGAGTCATTTCTCCGGATTCTATATTCATCTCATAAATTTGAGCATTATTGGGATCAAGATCGGCATTACCGGATCGATCAGCCGTAAAAAGAATGCTTTCTCCATCTGGTGCCCAGGTGGGAGAGGAGTGATCGAAATTTCCATTCGTCAGCTTTCGCGGAGCGCCACCCTCGGCTGAAATCAGGTAGATGTGGGAATAGCTTTCCTCAAGGATGTCGAAATTACCGTCGGCTTTGAATTGAACGTAGTCGATTACAGTAGCACTTTTGGTCCATTCCGCACCGTCGGGAGGGGATGGAAGATCGGCTATTTTAGGTTGATCTGCTGGAATATTCATTGTGAAAAGCAGCTTAGTACCATCGGGTGACCATTGTAAATTTGCCGGACTGTGAGTCAGGTTGGTGATGGAAGAAGTTGTTCCGCTCTCCATCCATCGAATAAAGATCTGGTTTGATCCTTCTTCAGATGATGTGTAGGCAATTCTTGATCCGTCGGGTGACCAAATTGGTGATCCGTAGCTTGATTTTCCGGATGTCAGCGGTTCGTGATCATCCCCGCTGAAAGAGATGCTCCACAAGTTGGTGTAGCGTTTGTCTGTCATCACATCAAACTGGTGACGGAGGTAGATGATAGTATTTCCATCAGGTGAAATTTGTGGTTCATCCACAAACTGAAGATCGAAGATATCCAGATAATCAAAATTGGTTTTTTGGGCCTTTGCGATTTGATCGGGTAAGGAAAGGAAGAGTGGAATCAGGAGTAGAATCAGGAATTTTTTCATGGAACGGAATTGGGTTTTCATTCAAAGTGAATGTATCAAAAAATGAACTTGGTTCACAGCTCATCGGGCATTGATATTGAATAAAAAGTTTGGAGAATGGGGTATGGGCACAAGTCTGGAGACTTGTATCTGTTTAGCGTCCTGGCAGAGTGCGATAGCTCCTGCCAGAGTCGCGTGGATCGGTTTTCGAGGGGAATACCTTATCCCACAACTCTGACAGGAACCGAAAAGCACGGTGCTCTGTCAGGTTGTTTGACTTAAACCGCTAAACATGTACGGAGACTTGCGCCAGTTTTGAGTCGTGCTGGCTATAAAGATACCCGTCAGACCGCTTGGAGCGGTCAGACGGGTTTTGCTCAGGGTGTCATAAAAAGCGGCAAATGGGTTTTTGTAATCAGATCGTGAGTGGTTGAACCAAATGTTAATCGCTTGATGGCCGAAACCGCATGTGCACCAAGTACAATCAGATCGGCGTCTATTTCACGACTTCGGGCCAAAATTTGCTCACTGATCTTTTCTTTCTTCAGAACTTTTGTGGTAATTGTTTTAAAGTTGTGCTCTTTTAGATAGTCGGCTGCATAATTTAAAATTTCTTCGTTTGAGTCATCTTCATTCTGAACATGAAGCAGTTCAATGTCTACTTTTTCACCAAATGGTTTGAGGTGCGCAAAGCTTTTTAATGATCGTGCTGCCGGTCGGCTCCCGTCAAAAGCAATAAGTACTTTTTTTACTTCTTCAAAATGGTGTGTTACAATCAGGGTTGGGGAGACACCATATTTTACAACCTGAGCAAGTGTTTTAGTGTTTTGTTTGGGTTCGTTGTAAAAGAAATGAGAATCCCGGCCCACAACAAGCAGATCGTGGTATTTCATCCCCTCAATAATACGCTCGTAAGATGCTCCCTCTTTCTTGATTTCAGAATGTCTGACGCCGGATTTTTCAACGCTGTTTCTGAATTTTTGTAAAAGTCTATCAGCTACACTTCGGCTCTCTTCAGTCAATTCTTCCCATAAATTTCGGGCATGATGAGTTTCGTCCGGATCGCCAATGATTCCTGTAGGATAGATATTGCTTGTATCAACAACGGCCAAACCGGTTACAGATGCGTCGCTGTTATTAGCGAGTGAAATGGCATACTGAGTTGCAATAGGAGTGTCTTCATCGGGATCAAGAGCGATTAGAATTCGTTTAATCATAGGGAAGAAATTGAGTTAACCTTCACTTTAATGTATTAACAGTAATCTAAAATGAAAATAGGGAATTCTCTGATACAATAATTATCCTTAATTCAGTTTAAACGCGAATTTATTCAATTAAAAATGACTGCTGCCTAACAAATAAGAACTTCATTTTTGAGAATCATAAGAATTCGTTATAATCTTTGTGTTTGATAGGGGACTTAAAAGCTTTAATAAATTTGCTCGGTTCAAGCCATGAATGAAAAAGCCAAAGAATACTGGAAGAAACATCTTACCCTGTTAGCTATTCTCTTAACGATTTGGTTTATCGTCTCCTTCGGTTTTGGGATTCTACTTGTCGATGAGTTAAATCAATTTCGATTAGGTGGATTTAAATTAGGTTTTTGGTTTGCTCAGCAGGGCTCCCAGTATGTGTTCGTGATATTGATTTTCATTTATGTGTATCGCATGAATAAACTGGATAAAGAGTTCGATTTTGATGAAAAATGATGAATCTCAGAATGGAAAAAATAATTTAGCGGAGTTAGCCGGATGAGTATACAAGTTTGGACGTTCATTATTGTAGGAATCACATTTGCGCTCTATATCGGTATTGCCGTTTGGGCACGCGTGGGATCTACAAGTGATTTTTACGTAGCAGGTGGCCGGGTTCATCCATTGGCGAATGGGATGGCAACAGCTGCAGACTGGATGTCGGCTGCCTCATTCATCTCCATGGCCGGTTTAATTGCATTTCTTGGGTACGACGGATCGGTTTACCTGATGGGGTGGACCGGCGGTTACGTTCTTTTAGCACTTCTGCTGGCACCATATCTTCGCAAGTTTGGCAAGTTTACCGTTCCTGATTTTGTGGGGGATCGTTACTATTCAAGTACCGCGAGGGTTGTGGCAATTCTTTGTGCCGTTTTTATTTCGTTTACCTATGTGGCCGGACAGATGCGCGGAGTGGGAATTGTTTTCTCCCGGTTTTTAGATGTAGGAATCAACCAGGGTGTGATAATCGGGATGATTATTGTGTTCTTCTATGCCGTTTTAGGCGGGATGAAGGGAATTACCTATACACAAGTTGCCCAATACTGTGTGTTGATTTTTGCATATCTCGTACCTGTTATATTTGTTTCGATTTTAATGACCGGAAACCCCATTCCGCAACTGGGATTTGGTGGTACTTTGGTGGATGAACCGAGTGTCTATCTTTTGGACAGGCTGGATGGTTTGATGACGGACCTTGGATTTACGGCGTATACCGATGGGACAAAGCTCCCGATAGATGTCTTTTTCATAACCGCCGCTTTGATGGTGGGAACAGCCGGATTGCCACATGTGATTATTCGCTTCTTTACTGTCCCGAGAGTTAAGGATGCCCGGATATCTGCAGGATATGCTCTGATTTTTATAGTACTTCTCTACAGCACCGCTCCGGCCGTTGCTGCTTTTGTTAAGACCAATATGATTAATGATGTAGATAAGGTTGCGTACACCGAGGCACCACAATGGTTCCACAACTGGGAGGCTACAGGATTGCTTCAATATGAAGATTCGAATGACGATGGTCTGATTCAATACCATTCAGATCCATCCATTAATGAACTCACGGTGGATCCGGATATCATGGTTCTTGCCAGCCCGGAAATTGCCGATTTGCCGAATTGGGTAGTTGGGTTGGTTGCAGCAGGCGGATTGGCAGCGGCGCTCTCAACTGCAGCGGGTTTACTACTGGTTCTTGCTACTGCAATTGCACACGATCTCCTGAAGCGAACATTTATTCCAACCATGAAGGAGAAGACCGAGTTGATTGTAGCGAGAGTTACCGTATTCTTTACCGTACTTATTGCAGGCTATTTTGGAATCAATCCCCCGGGTTTTGTAGCCCAAACTGTGGCCTTTGCGTTCGGTCTGGCGGCAGCTTCATTCTTTCCCGTCATTTTGATGGGTATTTTCTTTAAACGGATGAATAAAGAGGGTGCAATTGCAGGAATGATTGCCGGAATTACATTGACAGCTTCTTACATCATATACTTTACATTTATCAATCCTGAATTAAACAATGCAGAACACTGGTGGTTTGGAATCTCTCCGGAAGGTATCGGAACATTGGGAATGATTTTGAACTTTGTGGTGGCCCTCACCGTGATGAAGTTTACCAAAGAACCGCCGCAGGATATCCAGGATCTGGTAGAGGATATTCGAATTCCGCGAAAAGTGGTCGCATCAGACAAGGAAGAACAATCCGGGAAAGATTAAAATGTACGCCGGACAGCCTGTCCGGCCCCTCGGAATACTGAATTTACCGTTTATCGTGGATTGATTTCTTAAATGTTCGGAAAGATACCTAATATAACCACCCACACTGGTTTTGATGAAGTTGGTCAGTGACGGGCAGGCTCAACTACGCGTAAAGCTTCGATGAGTAAAATGTCGTCGTACAATGTGCACTGGACAGCAAAACCATTCTTAGTTTATATCAATACTCAATCAACTGGTCCAGCGTCTCTTTCAACCTATATTTTGCTAAGTATCCTTTCTCTAAATTTTTGTTGAAGGGAACCGGTGTATGAAGGGAGGAGCACCGCATCACAGGGGCATCTAAATATTCAAATCCTCGTTCAATAATACCCGATGATATTTCACTCATCGGACCTAAAATTTCAGATGGTTCCTGTAATAACAAAACTTTACCCGTTTTTTGAACGGATTGAAGAACCGTTTTCCAATCGATGGGAGCGAGTGATCTGAGGTCAATGATTTCAATTTCCGTTCCTGTTATCAGCATACTCCCCTGCAATTTCCAATGCCCAGTGAACACCCAAACCATAGGTGATAATGGAAATATCCGAGCCCTCCCGAACGATATTGGCTTTTTCGATATCGATGAGTCTGCATGGGTCTGAAGTCGTAGCCCGGATGCTTCTGTACAACCGTTTATGCTCAAAAAACAGTACCGGGTTTGGATCGTATAACGCTGTGTAAAGCATATGTTGAGCATCTTCAACAGATGAGGGAACCAAAATCCGTAATCCCGGATGCTGCATGAACCAGCCTTCTGGACTTTGAGAATGAAAAGGACCAGCACCAACATCTGCACCGTGCGGCGCACGAATGGTAATATTCAATTCCGGCATCCAGCGGTAGCGCGCCTTGGACAAGTTGTTGATAATTTGATTGAATCCACAAGAGATAAAATCCGCAAACTGCATCTCAACAACGGGTTTGAATCCTTCAATAGCAAGGCCAATCGCCGCACCAATTGCTCCGGATTCAATAATCGGTGTATTTCGAATCCGATCTTTGCCAAATTCCTCAATAAATCCCTCCGTAGCTTTAAATACTCCACCGTATTCGGCGATATCCTGCCCCATCAGGATGAAGGATTCATCTTCAGAAAAGGCCTGTTTTTGGGCGAGATGTGTAGCATCAATGAAGCGTTTCTCAGAAGTTTTTCCACTATATGATTTTGAGAATTTGGGCTGAGGGGAAAGTCCGGCTCGTTTGAGTTCCGTCTTCTCATCAAAAACAGGTTCATCAGCTTTGAGAGCTCTCTTTAATTCATCTTCAAATTTTTGATTGACCTCATCTTTAGTTTTCTCAAATGATTTCCGGTTGTCAAAATATTTCTGATCTAAAAGCCAATTTTCAAATCGCAGAATAGGGTCTTCATCTTTCCATTTTTCGAACTCTTCATCAGGTACATAAAATGTTCCGGATGCCTCTTCATGCCCTCTCATGCGAAAAGTGACAGCCTCTATCAAAACCGGAGTTCCATTCAAAGCTGATTCGCGAGCTTCCTGAATGGCATTCTGAACCGCGAAAAAATCGTTTCCGTCAAGTTGGATTCCCTTCAATCCGTATCCCTCCGCCCGGTCTACAAGATGTTCGCAGGCATATTGTTCCGATACAGGAGTGGAAAGCCCGTAACCGTTGTTTTCGATGATAAAAATAACGGGCAGCTTCCAGACTCCGGCGAGATTTAGAGCTTCGTGAAAATCGCCCTCACTGGTGGTTCCGTCTCCACAAAAACTTACGCTCACCCGGTTTCTGTTTTTTAATTTCTGAGCCAGGGCAATTCCATCGGCCACAGGCATCGTTGCGCCGAGATGGGAGATCATTCCAAAAATATTGTGTTTGGTTGATCCGAAATGAAACGAGCGGTCTCGTCCTCCCGTAAAGCCATCTGCTTTCCCCAAAAGCTGACAAAAAAGTTTGTAGAGAGGCACGCCGCGTGTTGTAAAGATTCCCAGATTGCGGTGCATTGGGAGGATATAGTCGTCATCATCGAGAGTGAGGGCAGTGGCAACAGAGATCGCTTCCTGGCCAATGCCGGAAAACCATTTGCTGATTTTATTCTGACGAAGAAGCTTCAACATTCGCTCCTCAATTAGCCGCGGGAGGAGAAGGGCTTTGTAGATTTTCTCCGCTTCGTCTTTTGATATTTTTTTGTCGGTTTGGATCACACGCTAGTTTAGTTAATGTAGATCTGTGAAGTCTTGAAGACTTCGCGGACTTAAGTCATTTCGATCCTCACTTATGTAGTCAGGTGTATACTCCCACGAGGCTGTCCAAAAGATGTCATCTGAACTTATTCAGAATCTCAATTGTTAATCAGTGTGAATATCATCGAGTCCGTATGACAAAATGAGATATTGATCATCCCTTGCATCCTTTTGGACAGCCTCACTCCCGTCGGGGAGATTTTCACCACCCCAACAAATACGCAAAAATCAGCGGAGCTACAATGGTGGCATCGGATTCGATGATGAATTTCGGTGTATCAATACCAAGTTTGCCCCAGGTAATTTTTTCATTGGGAACAGCTCCTGAATAGGATCCGTAACTGGTTGTGGAATCACTAATTTGGCAGAAATAGGACCAGAGTGGTGTGTCTTTCAGCCCAAGATCCTGTTCCATCATCGGTACCACACAGATGGGGAAATCTCCTGCAATTCCACCGCCAATCTGAAAAAACCCGACTCCATTTTTGGAATTTTTTTGATACCAGTCTGTCAAAAACATCATATACTCAATACCGCTTTTCACGGCCATGGGGTCAGCATCACCATGAATGCAGTGGGACGCAAAAAAATTACCACAAGTTGAATCTTCCCAGCCCGGCACGATAATCGGGATATCCTTTTTTGCGGCAGCCATTAGCCAGGAATCATCCGGATCGATTTGATAACTCTCCTCCAGATCACCACTCAAAAGAAGGTCATAAAAATATTCGTGAGGGAGATATCGGTTATTTTCTTCCGTGGCTTTTATCCATCGTTTTACCAGATGATCTTCAATCCGTCGCATCGCTTCTTCTTCAGGAATACAGGTGTCCGTAACGCGATTAAAATGCCCTTCGAGAAGTTTCTGTTCATCTTCCGGACTTAAATCACGGTAATTTGGAATGCGTTTATAATGATTGTGCGCCACGAGATTGAAGAGATCTTCTTCGAGATTGGCACCCGTACAGGTGATGATATGAACTTTGTCCTGCCGAATCATCTCCGCAAGAGATAAGCCAAGCTCACCCGAACTCATAGCACCGGCGAGTGTAATCATCATTTTTGCCCCACTGTTGAGCTGATCTTCATAAGCTTTAGCTGCATCAACCAGCGAAGCGGCATTAAAATGGCGAAAATGGTGAGTTAAAAAATTGGAAACAGGTCCTTTTGTACTCATTGGTGTGTCAGCTTAGGATTTTTGGGTCTAAGTTATTTGTAGATAGTTGTCAACACTGGGATAATTGATACTTATAGACTTCCGAAGTCTCTCAAGCCGTTACGAAAGTTAACTTTTCGTAACAATAACGGGAGTTTCTGATCTTGTTCTGAAAGACTTCGGAAGTCTTATCCAACCGACAGACAATAACTCGTAATTCTGTAGTTAACATGCCACTCATGAGTTTGCGAATTTATAGCTTAACATTTTGTAGTAAAGTTTTGCAGCCAAAAAGTCGGGTGCATTGAGTCCTTCAATCGGGGCGAGTTCAACAATATCAAATCCCAGTACATTTTTTTGATCAAACACTTTTCGGAGGTATTGAATCATCGTATTCCACTGCATTCCCCCGGGTTCTGGCGTTCCGGTGGAGGGCATAATGGAGGGATCAAACACATCTAAGTCCAGAGTGATGTACACTTTATCAGTGATTTTCGATATTGAATTCTCCATCCAGTCGGTTGTACCATACATATCTTCTGCAAAATAGCATTTTTCGCGATCCAAATAGGGAAGTTCAGAGCTGTCCATGCTCCTGATTCCAACCTGGATCAGGTTTGCGTTTTTTGAAGCATCAGCTACCGCACAAGCGTGGTTGTATGGCGATCCGTGAAACTCGGGACGGAGATCGGCGTGGGCATCCAGTTGCAATATTGTGATATCGGGATGGGCCTCATAAAACGCCTTGATAATGCCGATACTGATGGAATGTTCTCCCCCGAAAAAGGTCAGAAATTTCCCGCTATTCAGAAGCTCTTTTGTATTCTTGTAAACAGCTTCAAAAACGGCTTCAGGCGATGAATCCTCCAAAATCGGATCTAAGATATGAACTCCCTTTTTATAGACCTCGCTGTCCGTTTCAATATCATAAATTTCCATATTTTCGGTGGCATTCAGGAAAGCTTTGAATCCACGGTCCGCACCTTTTCCCCAGGTACTGGTACCGTCGTAGGGAATGGATTGTAGCAGAATCTCTGCATTTTCATAGAGATTATGGTCGCCTTCAATTCCTGCGTAAAGAGGCTTTTGATCAATCATGATATCCTAAAATTTCAAGCATTTTATCAACATTTTGTTCATCCCGGTATAAATAATCGTACATATTTCCATCCTCATCAATATCTACAACGATATGTTTTGGGGATGGAATCAGGCAGTGTTTGATACCCCCGTACCCACTGATGGAATCCTGGTAGGCCCCCGTGTGAAAAAAACCGATGTAGAGCGGTTCCCGGTCGTCATCAGAATAAGCCGGAAGCAGCACCTGCTGATTCAGTTCCTCTGAGTTGTAGTAATCGGAATGATCGCAACTAATTCCCCCGATGTTGATTCTTTTATACTGATTTTTCCATTTGTTGAGAGGCAACAAGATAAATTTCTCGTTTATAGACCATGCATCAGGGATCGTGTTCATCAGGCTGTTATCAATCAAGTACCAAAGTTCAGTATCATTTTGCTGCTTTTGTTCTAAAACCTGGAAGATTACCGCACCGCTTTCACCTACGGTATATCTTCCAAATTCTGTAAAAATATCAGGTTCATCAACACCGGCATCGGCACAGGTCTCTTTAATATTCCCAACAATTTCATGGGTCATATATTCATAGTCGTAATTGAAATTGAGACTATTTTGAATCGGAAATCCGCCGCCAATATTCAGGGATCTAACGGATGGGACCATTTTTTTGATATTTGTATAGAGGGTGAGAGCTTTCTTGAATTCATTCCAGTAATACATATTGTCGCTGATGCCCGAATCTACAAAAAAGTGTACCATTGTGAGCTCAAAACGATCATCATCAACAATATTTTCGCTGACAAAATCCAGGATTTCACGCTTGTTAATTCCCATTCTTGAGGTGTAATATGCAGCCTGTGGATCCTCCTCAATACAGATACGAATCCCAATCTTTATCTTCTTATCCGTTTCAATGGTTTTTAGTTTTTCCAGTTCGCGTGTGTTGTCAAGCACTGAAATGGAATTGGAGAATCCTTTATTGATTAACTGTCCTATTTTTTTGACGTAGTTATCCGTTTTAAACCCGTTATGGACGATCGTTCCGTTTTTATCAAACTTGCCTTTTTGATACAGGTTTTCAATCAAATCGAGATCAAACGAGGATGAGGTTTCCAGGGAAACGTTCTCTTTGAGAGCTTTGCTTACCACATGGTTAAAATGACAGCATTTTGTGCAATAACAAAATTCGTAATTCCCGGAGTAGTTGTGATTTTGAATCGCGTTATTGAATAGCCTGCGGGCTGTTTCAATCTTCTTTTGGATGTTGGGGAGATAAGTAAGCCGAAACGGAGTTCCATATTTCTCGATCAACCGAACCAGGTCAACATTATGAAAACTTAAAGTTCCGTTGATCAACTCGAAACCATTCTGTGGAAAGTCGTAGGTCTGATCAACCAGTTCGAAATATGAATTTTTCATTTAGTTTGTATAAGTAGGTTGACTGATTTTCAGGATGTAAAATTATGAATAAATACCGTTTTTCTAAGCAATAATTTGAACAGCTAAAGATTAATTTTTTGTGATCAGAAAAGTAGATGTTTTTCTACAGAGTGGATATAAAATCCGGTAAAACGGCTTGCTGGCCGTTGGTTTTGAAGCGGAGCTTCAGTGGGGCGTACCGAAGGGGACCTACGGTACGAGGGGAAAGGGGACACTTTAAGAAAAACGTTTAGTAAACCTAAAATTTTCGGGACGTATCTTAGAAGATTTTTGATATGAGAGTCAAATTATTCCTCAAACCTTGGTACAATCCGGTGTTTAGTTCCCTGCTCATAAGCAAAAGCAATTTCAAGCAAAACCGGTTCACTCCAGGCTCTTCCAAAAATGGAAAGACCGACCGGCAATCCTTCAATATCTCCCATCGGGACAGTTATAATTGGATAGCCAGCCCTGGCTGAAGGAGAACTTGAAGAGAGTGAAAAATTATCCCCAAGGATCAAATCGGTTTTCCAGGCGGGTGAGCCTGTTGGAGAAATAATGGCATCCAGGTTATGTTCATCCATCACCCGGTCCATACCGTTTTCCCGGCTCTCCGTTAACATTCGTTCAAGTGCGTTTTGATACTCTTCAGAATTGAGATCTCCTTTCTCTGCTGCCATTGTGATTAAACTTCTGTCGAAACGTTCGGTTTCAACCGGAGTCTCTTTTGTTAATTCTGCAAGTTCTTCAATACTCGATACCGGCGCATCTTCACCGAGAGATGCAAAATATTTGTTCAAGCCGTCTTTAAATTCATACAGTAAAACCTGGAATGCATCTCCGCCAATATTTTCTTCAGTTATCTCTTCTAATTCAACAATTGCAGCTCCTTGGTTTTCAAAGAAATCAACGGCCTGGTTCATGAGAGTATCAACACGAAAGTGATTTCCCATGGGACCGGTATAAAACCCAATTCTCTTTCCTTTTAGACCATTTTCGTTCAAAAATTGAGTGTAATCCTCGTGCCTGTTTTGGTTACTCGGTTCTGTAATCGGATCATTTGGATCAGACTCCGCCAGCGCACCCAGCAGAATTGCAGCGTCCCGAACAGTTCGGGCCATTGGGCCGGCACTGTCGGTATGATAGGAGATGGGAATAATTCCGTCTCGGCTCCACAATCCAACTGTAGGCTTCATTCCAACAATTCCATTGGCATTGGAGGGACAGACAACCGAACCGTTTGTTTCTGTACCAATGGCAATTGCAGCCAGGTTTGCGGAAGCTGCCACTCCCGAACCGGCACTTGAACCACATGGATTGCGGGTGATATCGTACGGATTTTTGGTCTGTCCGCCTAATCCGCTCCATCCGCTGGATGAAAAATCGCTGTGGAAATTGGCCCATTCGCTCAGGTTCGCTTTACCAATGATAACGGCTCCCTGGTCTCGCAGTTTCTGCACGATGAAGGCATCATCCGGGGGTATTGACCCTTCCATGAATCGCGATCCTGCGGTGGTGGGCATATCAGAAGTATCGATATTGTCTTTTAACACAATAGGAATTCCATGAAGAGGACCTCGAGAGTTACCATTTTGAAGTTCTTGATCTAATTCTTCAGCTACTGAAATGGCATCTGGATTCAGATAGATCATTGCGTTTAAGGCGGGACCGCTTTGATCAATTTGTTCAATTCGATTGAGGTAGGCTTGAACGACCTCCTTGATTGTGAAGTCGTTACTGGTGTACCCCTGTTGAAGATTACTTATAGTAATTTCTTCAAACAGGAAAGCATTTTCTGTGCGGTCGTTTGTTTGATCAATGCAGCTTATGCTTAAAATAAGAAGTAGAATTAGGCCAATTGTAGATTTAAAATATTTCATAAAAAAATTGTAAATAGATGAGTTATTTGAAAAAAGTATTCATTTAAAAATAAGAACTACTGGATTTTTTCAGAATAATATTGAAGGTTGACAATGATAAAGAAAGATTACTTGAAAACTAATTTAAGTAGAATGAATAGAATAAATATCCCAACTGTCATATTTTTTGTACTTCCTTTTTTATTAATATTACCCACCAAAAACGTACAAGCCCAGCGAAGTTTGTATTATAGTGAAAAGAAAGTTACACCTAAAATACCGGCAAAAGATGAAAAGATAAGAGTAATCATTGTGAGTGATGTAACAAATGAAATTGATGATATATGGGCAATTTCTTTGGCTATTCTATCACCGGAGCGGTTTGATATAGAAGGAATTGTTACAAGTAATCATGATAGTTATTACAGTGGATCTGGACCTGAGAGCATTCAAAACTCATTTGAAGAAGCCCACACAATTTTAGAAAAAGCAGGTATGGAAGGAGAGATCCCAATTTTGCGCGGAGGCCATCCCATGCAGTACGTTTTTGAACCCAGTGAATCGGAGGGGGTTGATTTTATTATTGAACGAGCAATGACTGGATCATCAGAAAATCCGTTGTGGGTAATCGGCTTGGGCAGCCCGACTGATCTTGCATCGGCGTACTTAAAAGAGCCAAAAATTAAAGACAAAGTGATAATGTACTGGCATGCCCGAACAGAGAATACATGGCCATTCAGAGCTCATAACTTTAACATAAAGGGAGATATACGTGCTTCCAGAATAATGTTTCATTCACCATTACCTCTTGTTCTTTTTGATACGGGAACTCACCTCAGTATAACAATGGAGGAGTCGGAGAGAAAGGTAAAACCCCATGGTGATCTTGGAGAATATTTACATGAGTACCGGTACAATAGTGATTATTTTATGGATCCGAATAAAGGGTTTTTTGATCTTGGGGATATGGCCGCTTTACTTGATCCTGAAATTGCAACATGTCAAGAGTCAGTTGCACCAACAGTTACGCATTATATGGACTATAATTTTTACGATACTAATGGGACACTACTGAGATGTTCAGACATTGATCGTGATAAAACATTCCAACTTTTATATGATCGTTTGAAAAAATATTATGGGTTGGAATAGGATGAATTGGGTAATTATTAAATTTCTGACACGAAAATTTGGCCGCAGATAACACCAGAATGAATCGTGAAGATTTCTATCAGAGAGTTTATGATGTTGTAGCGGAAATTCCGCCGGGGAAAGTGACCACCTACGGAGCCATTGCAGGTTATCTGGGCGTTCGGTCGGGTGCCAGGATGGTAGGATATGCCTTGAACAATTTGATATCAGCAGAGGGAGAACAGTATCCGGCTCACAGAGTTGTCAATCGGTTAGGACAATTAACAGGCAGGTCCTATTTTCCCGGTGACTCTATGAAAGAGCGATTAGAACAGGAGGGAGTTGATTTCAAAGAAGAATACACCACTGATATTGAAAAGCACTTTTGGGATCCGTCTGAAAACCTCAGGTGAAGAATTGCTTTGTCTACCAAGAACGATTTGCTACAGGACTGTATTCATGCGAGTGGGTTTTTAAACCGGGTTCTAATATTTTTAAGAAAATATTTACCTTTTATTTACTATTTATTGCAATTATCCAACGATTATATGATGAAGAAATCTCATTTTACGTTTCTGATCACCTCTCTATTTCTAATTTTTTTTAGTCATCAAAGTTTAGGGCAACAGATCTACAGGAATCCTGCAATTTCACCGGATGGAAACTTGCTCAGTTATAGTTTACAAGGAGATATCTGGTTTGTTGATCTCGATCAAAAAGAACCCCGACGATTAACAATTCACGAGGGATATGAGTCGAATCCAACATTTAACCAGGCAGGAGATGAAATTGCGTTCAGCAGTGACCGATATGGAAATGATGACATTTTTAAAGTTCCGGTTGCAGGTGGCGATGTGCAAAGAATAACCTGGCGAAGCAGTGATGATATGATTTCGGACTGGCAAAATGGAAATTTGATATTTATTACAGAACGTGATTTCAATGCCGTAGAGTGGGATTCCGAAATTTATAGTGTTGATGAAAATGGTGGAACACCTTTCCGGATTTCGGATGCATTCGGTGAGTTTGCAACATTATCGCCAAATGGTGAGTGGCTGGCATTTGTGAGAGGTTCATGCAGAATCTCAAGAGAAGCCTATCGAGGCTCAGCTAATCTGGATATCTGGCTGATGAATATGGAATCGGGAGATTTTATTCAGCTTACAACCTTTAATGGAAATGATTATATGCCCCGCTGGCAGGATGACCATACGTTGTGGTATATAAGTTCTGAAGGAGGCCGATATAATGTGAAGAGGCTAAATCTCAATGATGACGGATCTATTTCAAATACTGAGCAGATGACAAACGAGCGAGATTTTGGAGTTCGTCATTTTGATCTTTCTGAGGACGGCGATATCGTTTATACTTCCGGGGGTCGATTGGTTTATAGGGCATCAGGCCAATCCTCAGAAGTATTGGAATTAAATCATACAGGAGATTACCGATTTGATCCGGTGGTAGCAATGTCAAAATCATCAGATTTAACGGAGTTTGCAGTTACTACAAATGGAAAATATTCGGCATTGGGTATCCACGGTGAAATATTTGTGACCGAAAATGATTCTGAAAAATCAAAAACACGAAATATTTCTCAACATGGCTACAGAGATCGTGATGCATCCTGGTTAAATGATTCGACACTGGTATTTGTATCAGACAGAACCGGAAATTATGAACTATACGCAGCAGCTTCTACGGATGAGAATAAACCCATGCTGCTTGAAACACTGAAGCATCAGGTAAGGAATATTACAGATACAGAAGCTGACGAGAGAAACCCGGTAATCTCACCGGATGGTACGCGTATCACCTATATAAGTGGATCGGAATTTATTCTGGCTGATATTGATGAGACCGGTACAATCTCCAATCAACAAGTGCTGCACGATGAGTGGTGGAATTTGCCGGAGAATGTAGCCTGGAGTCCCGACTCACAATGGTTTGCTTATAATCAGGATGACCTTTATTTCAACACTGAGGTGTTTATTCGATCTGCTGATGGTGAAGGTGAACCGGTAAATGTGAGTATGCATCCCAAAGGAGATTCTATGCCGCACTGGAGTATGGATGGTAAGAAGCTTGCGTTTGTTAGCGAGAGAAATAACCAGGATTATGATGTTTGGTTTGCCTGGTTGAATGAAGATGATTGGGATAAAACACAAAATGATTTAGAGGAAGGACTTTATTTTGATTCTTCGGAAGCAACTGAGGATGAGGAAAAGAACAGCGAAGATGAAGAGGTTGTTGTTGATATCGACCTGGATGAAATTCATAACCGGCTGATGCAGGTGACTCGTGCAAGTGGAAATGAGTTCACTCCTGTTTTTGACTCTGACGGGGAATATATCTACTTCACAGGGTCTTCTATAGAAAGTGATCAATCGGATCTCTACAAAGTTAAATGGGATGGACAAGAATTGAAGCAAGTTACAAGGGGCGGAGCATCACCTGAAAATCTGACTATCTCAAATGATGGAGAATCCCTGTTTTATATCAGTAATGGAAGATTGGCTCAACTCGATATTGCGAGCGAAAATGCTGAAATGGTAGCATTTAATGCTGAGATGGAACGAGACTTTGAACAAGAGAAGCAACAGATGTTCGAGGAAGCCTGGAGTATTTTGAATATGGGCTTTTATGATCCGGATTTCCACGGACAGAACTTCAGGGAACTACGGGAGATCTATGAACCGCTGACATTGGCTGCTTCAACAATCACAGATTTTAGGTATATGTTTAACCTGATGTTGGGACAGCTCAATGCAAGTCATATGGGAATGTATGGTGATGACCGGGCCGAAACGCAGCAAAATCAAACCGGGTTACTGGGGGCCGAAATTCAACCCGCAGATAATGGCATGGAAATAGTTCATGTCATTCCAAACGGGCCTGCGGATCGTGAACACAGTAAATTATATGCCGGAGATGTGATTACTCATGTGAATGGAAAAGAATTAACCCAGGCAGAAAATTTCTATAAGCATTTCAACAATACTGCTGAGGATCAAATTTTATTGGATATAATCCGTGAGGGAGAGGAAACTGAAGTGGTTATTCGTCCCACAAATTCGCTGAGCGATCTTTTGTACGAGCAGTGGACGGAGGAACGCAGGAAATTAACGGAAGAATATTCCAACGGGCGTCTTGGATACATTCACATCCGGGGGATGAATATGCCAAGTTTTGAACGTTTTGAACGGGAGCTAATGGCATCGGGTTATGGCAAAGATGGAATTCTGATTGATGTTCGTTACAATGGCGGTGGCTGGACTACAGATTACCTGATGACTGTTTTAAATGTTGAACAGCACGCATACACCATTCCGAGAGGGGCCAGTGATAATCTAAGTGAAAATAAGAGTGAGTTCCGTGACTATTATCCATTTTCGGAACGTTTACCATTGTCTGCCTGGACAAAACCATCCATTGCACTCGCAAATGAGAGCAGCTATTCAAATGCAGAGATCTTTTCTCACGCTTACAAGAGTCTTGAAATTGGTTCACTTGTGGGGGTTGAAACGTTTGGTGCCGTTATTTCAACGGGTGGAGCAAGACTTATTGATGGATCATTAATTCGATTGCCGTTCCGTGGTTGGTATGTGAAGAACTCAGATGAAAATATGGACTTCGGAGGTGCTGTGCCTGATTATGAAGTAGATAACACTCCAGATTATCGAACAGGTGAAGATACTCAACTCAAAAAAGCTGTTGAGGTGCTTTTAGAACAAATTGAGTCTGAAAACCAGTGATACGTTTACTGACAATTAAGGGGATTTACGAATAGCCAATCCATACCGCAACAGCGATTGCGATCGAACAAATCACCATCAATTTAATTATCAGCGGATAGATAAACCGGAACCAGCGTTCATAGGGAATGTTTGCCAGGCCGAGTATGCCCATTAAGACGGCGTTGGTGGGAACGATCATATTCATTAATCCGTCACCAAGCTGGTAACATAAGACGGCAACCTGTCGCGAAACTCCAACAATATCACCGATTGGAGCCATTAAGGGCATCGTGACGAATGCCTGTCCGCTTCCTGAAGGAATAAAGAAGTTTAGAATACTTTGGACGAACAGCATACCGATACCGGCAATTTCTGCCCCGGCATAGGAGAGGGGAGTGGCCAGTCCGTTTACAACCGTGTGGAGGATTTCACCATCTTCCATCAAGAGAGCGATGCAGCGTGCGAAGCCAATTAACAGGGCAGTACCGGTTAGTTCTGCGGCTCCTTTAGAAAATACAGATGCTGTATTATTGACTCCCATCCCCCCAAATAATCCTGCAAATATTGCCAGTGCAAAGAAAACGGCTCCAAGTTCAATAATGTACCAGTGCCACAAACCGATTCCCACCACTACCAGAATGAGTGCGGCAATGGTTAATCCAAGAACAATCATCTTCCTGACATCCATATTCGGATATTCAATGATCTCATGCTCATCCTGTTCAATGTCTTTCATTAAACTGGAATCGGGATTATTGCGTACTTTTTTGGCATAACTCCAAACGTGATGAAAACCTACAATTAAAAGCGGAACCGCAATAACGAGCCGATACCACATCCCGGATGTTGGTTGTAGCTCCGCGATATCCTGGGCGATCAGAAGTGTAAACGGATTGAGAATGGCAACTCCGTAACCAATTCCGTAGCCAACAACCATTGTTCCAATTGCCGTAATGGCATCCATGTTCAGAGCAATACAGAGCGAAACCAAAATGATGGCAAATGGAATATACTCTTCCGCCATTCCAAGTGTAGCAGAGGCTACGGCGAAAGCCATCATCATTACAAAGAGGAGTGGCCCGGGTTGTTTGCCATAACGGTTCAGAACTTTACCGAGAAGAGCATCAATCGCCCCGGTTTCCCGAATAACGGCGAGCGAACCACCAATGATCAGCACAAAGAAAATAATTCCCTGTGCATCCGCAAATGCTCGTGGTATAGCAGTGAAAAGAGCCGTAATCGGCAAATACTCCTTATCAGGAATTGTTTCGTACGATCCGGGAATCACAACTTCTCGTCCAGCTTCATTCACGGTTGCTTCAAATTGACCAGATGGCACGATCCATGTGAGTACAAGCGCGGCAATCATCAATAAAAAGAGAAGAGCAAGAGTATGCGGTATTTTTATTTTCAAGGAGTAGATCGGGTTGGTTCAAATTCCCAAACATGATACTAATTCTGTATCAAAAAATTGAGAAAAACTATCGGGCAGGAGGTAGGTTACAGGATGCAATGGACAAGAGGTTGACAGTGTAGGTACAGGTGTTCGCGGAAAAAGTTGACAATTGACAGTAGGCAAAGTAACAGTTGCCTACTGTCAATTGTCTACTGAACTAATAGATCAAAAGTAATTGTTTTTAGAATTTGATACTTAAGGTGGGATTTAATGGCTCAGAAAGGGGATTTTATCCTGACTTATCTGCTTTCTTCATTCGGTCTTTTTTCTTTTTGGACTCTTTATTTTTCAGCCGATCCCACATTTTGTTTTTGGAATCTTTGTCTCGAGTAAGGGGGGCAACAAGTACATCAAAAACTTCTTCAGGAAGTTTTGTGTATTGGGCAGTAACCTGTTCGGCGGCAACATCAAAATGCCACTCAATTCGTTTGGCAAACACCTCTTCCAGGTTTTTAATCGCTTCTTCGTCTTCCTCGTTATTAGAACTTATGGTACGAAGCGCCTGGATAATCTCTTGCTGTCCAAGCAGCAAAGCTTCCATTAAAGCTTTATTTGTGATTACCGTATTCAATAAGACTTTGAGAATTTGCTGGTTTTGGAGAATTTTTTGAATGGGATGATCCGGATTTTCTATCTCTTTTTTTTGAACACGTTCAGGAAGGTCGTACACACCGCGGTGTACTCTCTCAATTAATCCCATTGATGTCATTTCAGAAAGAGCACTTCGGGCATTGTTATAGTCAAGATCGGTTCTTTTTACAATTTCCCGGATTTGAAGCTCTTCTCCTGCCTCCTTGAGTACATCAATAATTTTTGATCTGCGGGGTGAAATATCGCTTTGTTTAGTGCTCATAAGATTTCATCTGGTTTATACCGGAAATCGAATCAATTATTATTGTAGATTCTTTTTTTATGATTTGCAAATTTGTATTGTGCTTATCTAACAGATACACAATTGATTTAATTTCAGGAAGCCGGTTGTCATTCGTATTTTGTTCCAAAATTATAACTGAATTTAATTGAATGAAATATATTGGAGCACATGTAAGCGCAGCCGGTGGTGTACAAAACTCACCCGAACGGGCACATGAAATTGGGGCAACTGGTTTCGCGCTTTTTACAAAGAATCAACGCAGGTGGAAAGCAAAACCATTATCAGAAGAAAATATTACTGGATTTAAAGAGGAGTGTAATAACTATAATTTTTCAATGGAAGCTGTGATGCCGCATGACAGCTATTTGATTAATCTTGGGCACCCGGAAAAGGAGGGGTTGACCAAATCCCGAAATGCTTTTCTGGATGAACTACAAAGGTGTGAACAGTTGGAGATTCAAAAATTGAATTTTCATCCGGGAAGCCATCTGAATAAGATCAGCGAAGAAGATTGCATTAAGATTATTGCAGAGTCGATTAACGAAGCACTCGATAAAACCGAATTTGTGAACGCGGTTATTGAGAATACAGCCGGACAGGGAACGAATATGGGCTACCGTTTTGAACATCTTGCCGGTATGATTGACAAAGTTGATCAAAAAGATCGGGTAGGTGTTTGTATTGATACGGCTCATGCCTTTGCAGCAGGATATGATCTTTCCACCGGGGATGGGTTTGAAGAGACCTTTTCTCAGTTTGAACAGATTGTTGGATTCGACAAATTAATGGGTATGCACTTGAATGATTCAAAGAAGGAACTCGGCTCTAAAGTGGATCGCCATGAAAGTTTAGGTGATGGTTTGATTGGCTGGACTCCTTTCAAGCTAATTATGGAAGATATCCGGTTTGATGGAATTCCGTTGATTTTGGAAACACCAAATACAGACCGATGGGCGAAGGAGATTCAACAGTTGAAAGAGTGGGCCGGCCTTGAATTAAGGAGAACCTTCAAGAGTCCGAAGGTCCTTGAATAGTTCTAAATAATTACAAAAAAACTCTTGTAGGAGCCATCGCACGCTTCATGGTTGTTTGTATACAACCTGTCAGAGTCTGAGCAAAGCGAAGTCCTGTCAGAGTTGTATAGATGTTGAAGAATTACCAGACTCTGACAGGAGTTTCCAAAGAGCGGAAACACTCTGTCAGGTCTCTTGATATTGAACAAAAAATCAGGTTTTAAAAGAATACAAATGTCAAAAAAGAAACTTTTCTTACTCGATGGAATGGCTCTTGCATACAGGGCACATTTTGCATTTATCAACAGTCGATTAAAAAATTCAGAGGGAATTCCAACCGGGCCAATTTTGGGCTTTGCCAATACAGTTGAAAAAATGTTGGAGGAGGATAAACCAACGCACATAGCAGTGGCCTGGGATACTCATGAACCTACCTTCAGGCACGAAATTGATGAAGAGTATAAAGCTAATCGCCCGCCACAACCGGAAGAACTTAAAGTTGGAATACCACTGATGAAAGAGATGCTCAAGGCGTGGGGAATACCAAATATCGAGCAAGATGGATTTGAGGCGGATGATATTATCGGGACAATAGCAAATGGTGCCAATGCAGACGATGTAGATGTAATGTTGGTCACTCCGGATAAAGATTTTATGCAATTGGTTCACGATCATATAAAAATGATGAAACCCGATAATAAAAATGGGGGTTTTAATATCATAGACAGGGAGGGGGTGAAGGATTATTTTGGTGTATATCCTGAGAAAGTGATTGATGTATTAGCGATGATTGGAGACACATCCGATAATATTCCCGGCGTGCCCGGAATTGGGAAAAAAGGGGCTCCCAAACTGATCAAAAAATATGGAACACTGGAAGCGGCGATAGAAGATGCTCCAAACATCTCAGGAAAAAGAGCCCGCGAAGGGTTAACTGATTTTGCTGATCAGGCCCTCCAGGCAAAAGAGATGGTTACAATAAAAACAGATGTACCTGATGTACAAGACTGGGAAGACCTGGAGTGGGAAGGTGCCGATAAAAAAGAATTGGGCCTTTTCTTCAAGCGAATGGAGTTTAGAACACTCACTCAAAAATATCTTGGTGAGGAGGGACCTGTCGCTGAAAAAAATGGTGACCAGGTGGATCTTTTTGGATCATTTAAAGAGGAAGCGCCAAAGCAGGAGTTGGATGAGGAAAAGGTTAGTTATGAATTGGTCAACACCATAGATCGGGTTAAAAAAGTCGTTGATATTTTAAAAAGTAAAAAAGAGATCTGTTTTGATACAGAAACAGACAGTCCCGATCCGGTATCGGCAGAACTTGTGGGGATCTCCTTTTCGGCAACAGCGGGATCGGGATATTACATACCCGTAAATGTTGAGGAAGGATTGAATCAGGAAGAAGTTCTTGAACTGCTCAGGCCAATATTTGAAAATTCCGATTCAACAAAAATAGCGCATAATTACAAGTTCGATTACATGATGTTATCGAAGGCGGGGATTGAGATCAGTGGGAAAGCATTTGATACGATGGTAGCTGCGTATCTTGTGGATGCCACCCAAAAGTTAAAAATGGATGAACTTTCAAAAGGCTTGCTAAATTACAAACCTGTATCCATCGAAGAGTTGATTGGTAAAGGGAAGAAGCAAAAGTCGATGGCAGACCTGAATGTGGACGATATTTATTTGTATGCATGCGAAGATGCGGACATCACGCTTCGATTGTACGAAATACTGAACGAGCAGCTTAAAAAAGATGAGTTGGAAGAGATTGCCTATCAAGTGGATTTTCCGTTGATGGAAATCCTGGCAGATATGGAGTACGAGGGGGTGAGGCTGGACAAAGAAATGCTTACACAATTCTCGGAAGAGTTGGCTGAGGATTTGAAAAAACTTGAAACAGAAATTTATGAAAAAGCAGGTGAAGAGTTCAATATCAACTCTCCGCAACAGCTCGGTACAATACTTTTTGAAAAGCTTGAGCTGCCGGCAGGGAAGAAGACAAAAACCGGACAGTATTCCACGGCAGAATCGGTATTAACCAAGCTTGCAGTTAAATATGAGATACCCAGTCTTATACTGGATTATCGTCAGTTAAAAAAGTTGAAATCAACGTATGTGGATGCCCTCCCGGCGCTTATCAATCCGGAAACAGAGCGCATCCATACTGAATTTAACCAAACGGTAACTGCTACTGGGCGGCTGGCATCATCGAATCCGAATCTTCAAAATATCCCGATTCGTACGAAACGCGGACGTGAAATTCGGAAGGCGTTTATAGCTGAAGATGGGTTTAAACTCATGTCTGCTGATTATTCCCAGGTGGAACTTCGGGTAATTGCTGATATTTCTAAAGATGATGCGATGATTGAAGCATTTATGAATGATGAAGATATCCACTCCAGAACGGCAAAAGAGATTTTTAACCTCGACTCGATTGATGATGTGACTCCCGATCACCGGCGCAAAGCCAAAGAGGTGAATTTTGGGATTCCCTATGGAGTGAGTGCATATGGGCTGGCATCACGGTTAGGTATTGAAAACAGCGAAGGGAAAGAGATGATTGATCAGTATTTTGAGCGCTTCCCGAATATTCTGAACTATATCAACGACACAAAGGCGTTTGCCCGCGAGCATGGCTATGTAAAAACATTAATGGGCCGCCGGCGTTATATTCCCGATATCAAATCTGGAAATTGGAATGTGCGCGGATTTGCCGAACGTACGGCGATTAATATGCCGATACAGGGCACAGCTGCGGATATCATCAAACTGGCGATGATCAATATTCATCACTGGTTAAAAGAGAATGAAAAGAAAAGCAGAATGCTTTTGCAGGTTCATGATGAGCTGATTTTTGAGATCCACGAGAGTGAAATGGATGAAGTTCCGGATCAAATTGAAGAGATGATGGAATCAGCTTTTGAACTTGATGTACCGCTGAAGGTAGAAGCCGGAATTGGCGAGAATTGGCTGGAGGCACATTAGGGAAAATTTCAAATATCAAATTCCGAAATCATCAAACTTATGGTGTAGATGAAAGTGAAGAGCATCAAGGTTTATTCTATCTCAAGATCATACTTGTCTAATAATCCGGGTAATCCCATCAAGGAAAACTTTGTTTTTTGAATGTTATTGATTTCAGGATCGATCAGAAAATTGTAAGCAGATCTAAAGTTAGCTTTTTCAAGATTGGTATTTTTGAAGATGGCTGAGTTGAGATTACATTTTTCAAATAGGGTCTCAGCCAGTTCTGCTTCTGTAAAATCCACTTCTTTTAGATTACATTCCCGGAATGAAATTCCTTGAGGATTCATCTGGTAAAAAGAGGAGAGGTTTAGGTAGCAGCTCCGGAAATCAATTGAAAATAGAAATTCATTGCACTCTTCAAATCGCAAACCTACCAGTTTGGATTCAATAAAGAATACTGATTTGAAAGAGGTGTCGTAGAGCTTAGATGAGCTGAAATCGCAATTCTCAAATTCACATTCAACAAAACTGATATCGGATAAATCTGAATTTGGCAGGATACAGTTTATGAAGTGACAATTTTCAAAATCTCCTATTTGTATGGACTTTACACCTTTAAAAGTTTGATCAGCAAAATAAGATTCAGCCATGAGGAGAAAGGGAATCAAACAAGACCCGCCGGTAGTTTATTAAAATTTTCCCCCGATGAGTCTTGTAGAAATCTTAACAATCAATTTAGATGATTGCATTAGTCGTTGTAGGCTTCAAGTGCCTCATCCAGGCTGGTATAGTGGTCGAATACTGTGTTCAACTGGGAGACCATCAATAAACTTGAAATTCGTTTATCTGCATTGCACAGTTTTATATCTCCATCATTTTTTCGCACAGTATTGAGTCCTCCAATTAGAATTCCTAAACCGGAAGAGTTCATAAATTTAACATCCTCCAAATTGATTATAATCTGCTTCTTACCCTCGTCAATAAGTTTGTGAATTTCATTTGAAAATGTTTCGGCATCTGGCCCGCCCATAACTCTGCCTTTTAAATTGATAACTACGCAGTTGTACTTTTCGTTTATACTGTAATTCATGGTTTCCTTATTTGGATTTCATTGGATTATGAATAAAAACTACAATTAATATTATTAAAAGCTAATAATAGATTTTCAAATAATAATTGAAGTAGAACCTGGAAAAACAAACATAATAAATTAAAAGAGTAAAATGGTATAATTTTTCTATTATATTGGCAATTAAATTGAGATAGATGGTTCTTTAAACAATTATTTGCTCAATTAATGGAAAACAAAAAAAAATTTAGCAGAAGTATTAAGGAACTGGAAAATATTTTCAATTTCCTGGAAGGAAACGGGGAAAAATTTCATCTGGGTGAGAGGCTTTTACATGATATTGAGCTTTCGGTTGAAGAGATTTTTACAAATATGGTTCGGCACAATTCCGGTTCAAGTCAGGCCATAGAAATATCTATTGAAAGTGTTAACGGTCAGATATTAACATGTCTGACGGATCATGAAGAGCACCCCTTTGATTTGACTAAAACAACCAAGATCGATTTTGATGATTATATTAAAAAGAAGAGATCGGGTGGTTTGGGTATTTTTCTTGTAAAACAATTGATGGATGAAGTGAAATTTGAACACCAAAATGGGATCTCAAAAATTACGATAATTAAAAATGTTTGAGGATTTAGAATGTTGACTATCGAAAAGAAAAGTGCCAATGAGCTAAAATTTAAAGGCCGTTTGGATGCAAGTCAGGCTGAAAAAGCAGCTAATCATCTTTCAAAAAGTGAAGAAACGGTTACGATTGATATGTCGGATCTGGATTATATTTCAAGTATGGGATTAAGTATTCTCGTGAATACATATAAACGACTGGAAAAAAACGGACATACAGTTAGATTGAAGAATATGAATGACCACGTAAGGGATGTATTTAAATTTACACGACTTGATCAGATTTTTACCATTGAATAATTAAAAAGATTATTCAATTTTCCTTTGAGTGGTTTAAAAATAATGTTTAGGGGTCAATTTTAATTTAAAGAAATAGCTCTTCATGGTTGGGGCGAGTGATAAAGAACTTGTAACACAGTGTCTGGAAGGAAATAACGGGGCATTTGATGAGTTGGTTGATCGATATCAACTGACCATGTACAGGACCGCTCTATCTGTTGTAAAAGATCCTGAAGCTGCTAAAGATGTAACACAAAACGGGTTCATAAAATCCTGGGAGAAGTTGAAGTCTTATAATTCAGACTATAAATTTTATAGTTGGCTCTATCGGATTATAATGAACGAGGCTTTGAATAAAATGAGAGGGGTAACAGAAACAGAGAGAATTTCTCCCAATGAAACAGATGGAGAAACTCCGGTTGGCATAGTCATCAGAAAAGAGGAAAACCGTCAACTTTACGAAGCGATAGAATCGTTAGATCAAAAATTCAGCTCTGTAATATATTTGAGGCACTTTGAGGAACTCAGTTATAAAGAGATTGCTGAAGTGTTGGATATTGAAGAGAAAAAAGTAAAATCACGTTTGTATGGAGCCCGAATGAAACTGCGAGAACGACTCTGTTAAAATCGTTGAATCGCTTCAAATACACTTTTCAAAATAATTTAAAAAACTCACCAACTTTTTCAGGATTGGTGTGTACTTAAAGTAAAAGACAGAATGGTCGTCTCTTGGGCAACGAAGAGAATTCAATTTAAAGACTGAAAGCGATGGACAATCAGATTGTAAAATTAATCCAGGCTGAAATCGACGGTGAAAATTCACCCGGGGATAGCCGAAGAGTTCAATCAATCCTTGAAGAAAACGAAGAAGCTCGTTCACTATACAATGATCTACAGGAGATGGCAAAGAAAATGGATGAGTTAAAGAAAGAAATTGAGCTTCCTGACGGACTTTCAATGCATATTAAAGAGGAAATAGCTAAAAAATCTGAAACTAAGGACGTACAACAGAATAAAATCCACAAAATCAAAAAGGAGGAACATATGCCTGATTCAAAATTATTTTCGGGTAAGACAGCCGCAATTCTTGCAGCCGCAGCCGCAGTTGTAATTGTAGTTTTTGTTACTACAGATTTCCAACAACCACAACAAAGTGATGTTTCCGGTACAATCGGAACAGATGGAGTTGAACAGGCAGAACGCTACAGGGGGACACAAATTACAGAAGCCGATGTAGATCTTGACAGCGAGGAAACACAGCAAATATTACAAAGTGATGATTTTCAGCGCTTAGTAGAAACGGGCGAATTACAGGCGATTGCCAAAAACGAAACCTTCTCACAATTGATGGCAAGCCCTGATTTTAATCAGCTTTTTGCAAGTCCTGAATTTTATCAATTGATGGCTAACTCTGCCTTCAATCAATTACTTGCCAGCCCTGATTTTAATCAACTTTTTGCAACTGCTGAATTTAACCAGTTGATTGCAAATTCTGACTTCACTCAGTTAATGGCCAGTTCTGACTTTAATCAACTTTTTGCAACTGCAGATTTCAATCAGTTAATGGCAAACTCCAATTTTCAACAATTGGTTGCCAGTGCAGACTTTACACAATTAATGGCCAGCTCTGATTTTAACCAGTTGGTTGCCAATTCGGATTTTCAACAATTAATTGCCAGTTCTGATTTTAATCAGTTAACAGCAAGTGCGGAGTTTAATCAATTGATGGCCAGTTCTGATTTTAATCAGTTGATGGAAAGTTCGGCGTTTAACCAGTTGATTGCCAGTGCTGAATTTAATCAACTGCTTGCCAGTTCATCATTTAATCAACTGATGGCAAGCTCCGATTTTGCTCAGCTGATGGCGAGCCCGGATTTTAACCAGTTGGTAGCAAGTCCGGCCTTCCAACAGTTGGTGGCCAGCCCGGATTTCAGTCAATTAATGGCAAGTTCCGATTTTGCCCAGCTGATGGCGAGTCCGGATTTTAACCAGTTGGTAGCCAGCCCGGCCTTCAATCAATTAGTGGCCAGCCCGGATTTTAGTCAACTTATGGCAAGTCCCGATTTTGCTCAGTTAATGGCAAATCAAGACTTTAACCAATTACTTGCAAGTCCAGATTTTAATCAACTGTTGGCGAGTCCTGCCTTCAATCAGTTACTTGCAAGTCCAGATTTCAATCAATTACTGGCCAGCCCAGACTTTCATCAACTGCTGGCAAGCCCCGATCTTAATTAAAAAGATCTGCTTTTTTATCGGCCGGCTTGTTGAGGAGTCGGCCGCCTAAAAGAAAATTCAAAAATATAGTTGAGCAAAAAGACAAAAATGTCTCAGTGAAATGAGGCATTTTTCTTTTTTTATTTGTATTTGTGTAAAAATAACCAAAAGTTTTTAGGGCTAAATTTACTTGGCGAAAAAATTCAACAGGCACGATTAAACCTGTACACAATGGGGCATATACTAAAACAGTTGTTAATTATATTTATTAGTGGATGTTTTATTGTACTTGTATTACAAGCCAGGGCAACAGGGCAGTTTAAGACCGTTGAAACAGAAGATCTCAATCTCATCTACTACAATTTTGGGCATCAATACCTGCTCAATCACACTGTTCGCAGCTATACTAACTCTCTTCGATTTCACAAAGAAAAATTCAATTACAATCTTTCTGAACCGGTAAGTGTCATCATGTCCGATTATGGTGATTTTGCAAATGGGGGAGCATCCGCCGTTCCTAATAATATTATTCTAATGGGAATTGCGCCCTACAGTTATGCTTATGAGACAAATCCCGCAAATGAACGTATCAATGTTTTGATGAATCATGAGCTGGTTCACATTATAGCCCAGGATAAACCCAATAATTCGGATCAATTTTTTCGAACATTGTTTGCCGGAAAAGTTTATCCAAGCCGCGATAATCCTGTGTCGATGTTTTATACGTATTTAACAGCTCCAAGAATTTTTGCGCCGAGATGGTATCACGAGGGAATTGCAGAATACATGACAACCTGGATGTCTGGCGGAATTGGCCGGGTAATGGGAGCCTACGACGAAATGATGTTTCGGACGATGGTACGGGATTCATCTTACATTTATGATGCTGTTGGACTTGAATCGGAAGGCACAACCGCCGATTTCCAGGTTGGTGCAAACTCGTATATGTATGGAACTCGTTTTATGAGCTATCTGTCGCTTCAGTATGGTCCGCAGTCTCTGCTCGATTGGGTAAGCCGGTCCAATGACAGCAAAGCGTTTTACGCCCGTCAGTTCAAAAATATATATGGCACTTCTCTTGATAATGAATGGTCGAATTGGGTTGAGTGGGAAAACAGATGGCAACAACAAAACCTGGAAAGAATTCGACAAAATCCCATAACAGAACGAGAAGTTCTTACACCGCGGCCACTTGGCGGAGTTTCCAGCGGTATTTACGATGAGGTGAACGACCGTATCTACATGGCTGTAGATCTGCCGGGCAGAGTTTCACATCTTACCTCATTAAATCCCAATACAGGGGAGATGAACCGGATAACTGATATCCGTGGTTCGGCGCTCTATTTTGTAAGCTCGCTTGCATACGATCCGGATTCCGCAACTCTGTTTTACACTAACGACAATAACGAGTGGCGCGATCTTTACTCCGTAAATGTACATACCGGCAACTCTGAAATGTTGATGGAAGATGTTCGTACAGGAGACCTTGTACTCAACGAAAATGATAAATCATTGTGGGGCGTACGCCATCTGAATGGAATTGCATCGATCGTGCGAATTCCTCCTCCTTATGATCAATGGAATAGAATTTATTCCATGCCTTATGGCGAAGATATTTTTGATATCGATCTCTCACCGGATGGAAAGTGGATGAGTGCAGCACTTGGAAATGTAAGCGGAGATCAGCGGCTTGTAATGCTCCATACAGATTCATTGAGAGCCGGTACGTTTGAGCCGAGAGAACTCTTTGATTTTCAGGTCAGTTCCCCGTCCAATTTTCAATTCTCAGGTGATGGTAAATACCTTTTTGGGTCAACCTACTACAGCGGGGTCTCTAATATTGTTCGGTACAATATAGAGAGTGAAGAGATTCGATGGCTTACAAATGTAGAGACCGGCTACTTCAAACCAATTCCGGTTTCAGAGGATACGCTGATCGCATTTGAATATACAGGAACCGGTTTTTTACCCGTTAAGATCAAGAATGAGCCGGTAAGCAACGTTAGTTCTATACATTTTTTAGGACAGGAAATTGTCGAAAATCACCCTGAAGTCATTGATTGGATGCTTCCTCCTCCGGATTCAGACCGCATGGATACAGAAGCTTTAATTACCGGTCGATCTGACTATTCTTCAATTGGGAATCTGTCATTGGTTTCTGCGTATCCCATTGTTCAGGGGTTTAAAGATTATGTGGCCGGCGGACTCCGGTTTAACTTTACAGATAATCTGCGACTGCACGATTTAGCAATAACGGGTTCATATTCCCCTCATTCGGGATTGGCGGAAGATGAACATTTTCATGCTTCATTTCTGTACGAAACCCCATCCTGGCGTTTTTTTGGAAATTATAACGGTGCAGATTTTTATGATCTTTTTGGTCCCACAAAACGCAGCCGAAAAGGTTACTCAGTGGGGATGGGATACAATACCGAACTTTATAAAGATGTGGAAAAAACAGTGCATTTCGACATCGCCTCGGCCTATTATGGAGGAATGGAGCGCTTACCCGATTTCCAAAATATTACTACATCTTTCAGCGAATTTGTGGCACTGAATAGTTCAGTATCGTACCAGGCACTGCAAAATTCGTTGGGTGCTGTGGATTATGAGAAGGGATTTGAGTGGGAGCTGACCAGTTCAAACAATTATGGAGATGGAAAACTATTTCCCCGTATCAATCAAAATTTTGATGCAGGGTTTGAACTGCCAATTAATCACTCATCGCTTTGGCTGAGATCTTCAGCAGGTATCTCGTTTTCTCCAAGGGAGGAACCTCTTGGTAATTTCTATTTTGGCGGATTTGGAAACAATTGGGTCGACAATCAAAACAGCAGACAGTACCGTCGCTTTTACTCATTTCCGGGTGCAGAACTGAATGCTATTCCAGCTACAAATTTTGCCAAGTTGATGGCTGAATGGGCAACGCCTCCCATACGATTTAAGAGGGCGGGGTTTTTAAACTTATACGCAAACTGGGCGCAGCTTAACTTTTTCTCTACCGGTTTGGTCACCAATATTGATGATGAATTATTCAGAGGCAGATATTATAATGTTGGAGCACAATTAGATATTCGTATGGTGATGTTTTCTATTCTTGAGTCAACACTCTCGGTGGGTTATGGATCAGCCTGGAATTATGATACCGGATCTCGCGGGGATGAATGGATGATATCACTACGGTTGATGAGATAATATTTAACCTGTAATAGATCAAAACATATCTACGAAGTACTTGAAATAGCAATCGCCTTTCTGCCTATCCTGATGTTTCTCATTTTTATGCGGGTGATTGACAGTTTTAAACTTGTGTCGTTTCGTCAAACTGTGGTTGCAATTGTTGTGGGGGCATTTTCTGCACTTATCACCATATTTGCAAACTATAACCTTATTGTTTGGCTTGGCATGGAATCATCCATCTATTCCAGATTTGTTGCACCGATATCTGAAGAGTTCTTTAAAATTCTGTTTGTTGTTTATTTGATTCAATCCAAAAAAGTTGGGTTTGCGGTGGATGCAACAATATTTGGATTTGCTGTAGGCACAGGTTTTGCCATTATCGAAAACATCTACTATTTGAATGCCCTATCGAATGCGGGGCTCTTAACCTGGTTTGTTCGCGGATTTGGTACAGCGGTGATGCATGGCGGAACTACAGCAATTGCCGCGATACTCATCAAAGATATTTCAGACCGAAAAGAGTGGCCGGATCTATTCACTTATCTGCCCGGGTTTTTGGCAGCTGTGTTTATTCATGGCCTGTTTAACCAATTCCTTTTGCCTCCGGTAACCGTTACCCTTTTAATTCTGATTATCCTTCCGCCTTTGCTTTATTTCATTTTCAAGAAGAGCGAAAAAAACACACGTGTGTGGCTTGGCACGGGTTTGGATAGTGATATGGAGATGCTTCGATTGCTGATGGCAGGAAATATTTCTGAGTCTCGAATTGGCACTTATTTAAAGTCGATAGAAAATAAATTTTCAGCTGAAATTGTGGGGGATATTATTTGTTACCTGCGGGTTTACCTGGAGTTGTCTGTTAAGGCAAAGGGAATTTTAATTATGAAAGAAAACGATTTTGATCTCCCGCCAGATCCCGAAATAAAAGCACAGTTTGAAGAGCTGAAATATCTTGAAGAGAATATTGGTAAAACGGGTAAGCTTGCTATCCAGCCGTTGCTGAAATTGAACAATGCTGATTTGTGGCAACTCTATATGCTGCAACAGGATCAAAAAAAGCCGGTCAATTAAATCGGCTAAGGCTATCAGGATCTGATCATGATTCCAATGCCTGCTTTTACTGTAGAATATTCGGCAACTGTATAACTTGCCGATATAGATAATATTTCCAAATTTAATTGCAGGCCTGCAACGCCATGCATCTTGTTAGCCCCATCTAAAGTGATATTAACTGGCACGTTAATGCTTTGAACCTCATGAGTTGTACTACTGGCACTTCTTTCATCTTCAACAGGGACAACAAATGGGTAGCGACCCTCTGAGGTAATATTTGTGGATGCATATTGATATCCAACACCGCCAAACAGGGATAGAAAAGATAATTTTTTTCCAATTATTACATTTGCAGTAAATGTATTCGTATCAAGGTTAATGGCCTGACCATCCCAGTGTGAATCCGGAAACTGGTTTTCCATCTGCTCATCATCGGGTGGCAAAACGTTTAAATTGGCATATCCGCTTAAGTCCATGATACCGGCCTGGAGCGATATATCAATAGGAAGTTGGTCATCAAAAAAAAGTTGATTTAATCCAACCAGACCGCCAATTCCAAATACCCGTAGTGTATAGTCATTGTCGATAACCACTTCAGGAGAATACCGGAGTGTTACCTGTGCAGCTCCGGGAAGCCCTAAAGAAAATTGTGCCATCGGTGCCGGACCGAAATATTTCACCGGCATTGCTAACTTGAGAGTATGTTGGTGTAGTAACTACAAAGAACAGCAAAAGAAAAAAACAGTAGCGGTGAAAATTTATCGGTTTCAGATAAGTAAAGGATGATAAATTCCACTTCATAAGTTCAGAAAAATTGTTTTGGAGATCTCGGCAACAATATGGTATAGCTTAGTAATCAGGAAGTGTTTCCAAAATGTTTAGATAAGAATTGTATCTGTCGGGATCGATTTCACCCTGTTCAAATGCTTCAACGACTCCGCATTTCGGTTCATGATAGTGAGTGCAATTATAGTATTTGCAATGTTCTCTTGGTTCTGCCATCTCCGGAAAATAAAGAGACAGCTCACTCTTATCGATGTTAACAATTCCAAATTCCCGAATACCGGGTGTGTCAACAATAAATCCTCCGGATTCCAGTGCAACGAGTTTAGCGAAAGTAGTGGTATGTTTACCCTTGTTAGAGTAAGAGGATATTTCGTTTACTTTCAGATTAATTTCAGGATCGATGGCATTCAGCAAACTTGTTTTGCCAACCCCGGAAGGTCCAATGAAAACAGAGGTTTGGTCTTTTATCTGTTCTGAAAGATCCTGGAGAGATGATTCATCATGAATGGATGTTACCGCCGTTTTATAGCCAAGTTTTTCATATAATTGCGTTTTATCTTCAATCATACGAGAGTCTTTTACATTGGCGAGGTCATTTTTATTGATAATGATTCCGGCCGGCACCTCGTAAGCTTCGCACGTTACAAGGAAACGGTCAATGAAACCGGTGTTTAGTTTTGGATGCCTGATGCTTTGCACAACCCAGGCCCGGTCTATATTTGAGACAAGTATCTGTTCACCCCTGCGCCCGTGAGTTGCTTGTCGGGGCACATAATTTTTTCTCTCCTTTATTTCACGTATGCTTCCCGTTCCATCATTCTCAATTTCAAATTCCACGTAGTCGCCTACTGCAATTGGATTTGTGACCTCTTTCGCATCAAGGCGAAATTTTCCCGGCAATCTTGCTTCTATGGTATCACCGTTTGAGGCAATTTTATACCACTTTCCGGTTGATTGTATGATTCGTCCTTCTTTCAAGTGATTTTTCAGTGTAATTATTAAGCTTCAGAACCTAAACGTACCATTTTGATTTTAAATAAAAAAAGCCCCGTAAATCGGGGCTTTTCATTCATTGTTTGATCTGATAGTGGTTATTCCATCACCAGGCTTTCTGTACTGGTGTCTTTCGTTTTTCCGGCAGATCCGTTTTGAGATTTATGTTTTTCTGAAACTTTGAAACGCTCATGCGGATCTGAAACAGGTTCGTCATCCAACACAATATCAAGCAGTGGATCCATACGCTCGAGATATTGAATCTCCAGATCGCCGAGAACTTCAGATTCTATTTCATCGACATCTTTCTCATTTTTCTTTGGCAGAAGCACTTTTTCTATGCCAGACCGCTTGGCCGCCAGCACTTTCTCTTTGATACCGCCGACTGGAAGTACCAATCCGCGTAGTGTGATCTCCCCGGTCATAGCCAGAGTACCTTTTACTTTCCGCTGCGTAAAAATGGATGAAATAGCAGAAAAAATCGATACACCGGCAGATGGTCCGTCTTTAGGAACCGCACCTTTCGGCACGTGAATATGGAGATCCCAGTATTTAAAAGCATCTTCAGGAATATTCAATCTCCCGGAGTGAGCTTTTAAATAAGAGAGTGCAAGCATGGCAGATTCTTTCATCACATCACCAAGTTGACCCGTTATGTGAAGTTTACCGCTGCCTTTGCTAACGCTTGCCTCTATAAAGAGTATATCGCCACCGTAAGGTGTCCATGCAAGGCCGGTAGCCACACCGGGTACGGTCGTACGTTCAGCAACCTCAGAGAAAAATTTCTGTTTACCGAGAATATCCTCTATGTCGTTTACGCCAACACTCTTTTTTTCAATATCTTCTCTGGCAATTTGTGCTGCCACATTACGGCATACGGCACCAATTCGCCGTTCCAGGTTTCGTACACCTGACTCGCGAGTGTATTCATCAATAATCCTGTTGATGGCTGCCTTGGAAATTTTTATTCGATCTTTGGTCAAACCATTTTCTTCGATCTGCTTCGGGATCAGGTATTTCCGCGCAATTTCAATTTTTTCTTCCTGCGTATATCCGCTGATATTGATGATCTCCATCCTGTCTCTGAGAGGTGCAGGAATAGTATCGAGAGAGTTAGCCGTGGCAATGAACATCACCTTCGAGAGATCATATTCCAATTCAAGATAGTTGTCTGTGAACGAATCATTTTGCTCAGGGTCAAGAACTTCAAGCAGGGCAGAGGTTGGATCACCCCGAAAATCGGAACCAACTTTGTCGATCTCATCCAGCATCATCACCGGATTTCCTTTTCCGGCTTTCTTCATGGCACGAAGAATTCGGCCCGGAAGTGCGCCAATATAGGTGCGCCGGTGACCCCGAATTTCCGCCTCATCATGAATACCGCCAAGGCTAAATCGTTCAAATTCCCGATCCATAGCACGCGCAATGGATTTACCTAATGATGTTTTACCAACACCTGGAGGGCCATAGAAGCAGAGAATGGGCGCTTTCATATCTTCTTTTAGCTTCAGTACAGCCAGGTATTCGATGATTCGCTTTTTAACTTTTTCAAGTCCATAGTGATCTTCATCGAGAATTTTCTTGGCTCGTTTAAGATCCAGTTTGTCATCGGAATAATCACCCCAGGGAAGATCCAGTATCCACTCAACATAACTGTGAATAATTCCATAATTGGGAGATGAATTTGGCGTCATTTCGAGACGTTGAATCTCTTTTTCTGCCTCTTCTACAACTTCATCAGGTATGTTTTTTTTGGCCTCAAGGCGATTGCGGAGTTGGGTAACATCTTGTTGTTCACTGTCTTCACCCAACGCTTCCTGGATCGCTTTCATCTGCTGGCGAAGATAAAAATCCCGCTGTTGATCATCGATATCTGTTTTTACTTTTGAACGAATCTCTTCGCTTAAATTCAAGACCTGCAGCTCTTTGTTCAGGTGCTCCATCACTTTATCGAGTCTTTCAGAAAAATCTGTGATCTCCAGCAGGTCCTGTTTTTCAGCAAGAGATACCTGCAGATTTGAAGAGATGAAGTTCAATAAAAATGTTGGGCTGGAGATGTTATTGATGGCAATTGAAGCCTCAGACGGAATATTGGGAGACAAGTTTACAATCTTGGACGCGGTCTCTTTTACCGAACGCATAGAAGCATCCCGTTCAATACCGCTAAGATCCATATTCTGTTTTACCGGCTTCACATCAGCCTTAAAAAATGGATCTGATTGTGTGAATTGCTCAATTTCAAATGTGCTTTTCCCCTGGATTACAATACTCTTGCTGCCATCGGGCATCTTAATCAGTTTAAGAATCTGCGCAACAGTTCCCAGTTTATAGAGATCTTGTGGATCAGGGTCTTCAACGGATTCATCTTTTTGGGCTACAACACCAATCGTCTTGTCATTTTCATACGCCTCTTTCACAAGGGCCAGGGACCGGTCTCGCCCTACAGTAATTGGGACGACTACACCGGGAAATAAAACAGTATTTTTAAGAGGCAGAATTGGAAGAGCATCCGGTATTTCTGATTCAGTCAGTTTCTTTTCCTCTTCTTCACTCATCAGAGGAATAGCCTGTTCAAAATCATCGAAACCTTCATTTTTATCTTCAAATGCCGTCTGAAATCTATTTCGTTGTTCGAACATATAATGTTAGTAAATTTATGTTTTTAGACTTTGCACGTAAATCGGCAAAATGAGAGCCAAATATGTTATTAGTACCAGAACGTCAGAAGTTATCAAAGGGTTCTGCCAATTTGTGAGTGGTTCATATTTTTATGACAGTTGGACAGGTTGCACTATTGTAAATAGAATTTAAGTCCTAAGAAAGACATTCCTAAAATTTCTGTTGTAGGTGCTGCATTCAGGCTCTTTAGTAGTACAGACAAATTCAGGTCGAAGTATTTTGTTTCCAACCCTGTTCCAAAGCTGTAATAACCAGACATTTTACGGGCAAAACGGGTGCCACCACGAATAGGCAAAAAGGGCAAAGGTCGCAGTTCAATGCCTATATAACTGGCCAATCCTGAGTGGCTAAAAGGCGTTTGCGATAATGAATAACTGAGATCTCCCATCAATTTTATCTGTTGATATTGAAACAGAGCTCCCGCTTGTATGGAAGTTGGCAGAAGCATCTCGTATGAACCATTATTTTGAGAAGCTTCTGATAAATTTCTGAATTCACTGACCTGAGAGAGGAAAAAATAATGCTCGTTGGGTGCTCCCGTAAAGCCGGTATCAGAAATTGATCCAATTTCAGACGTTGTACGATTTACAGATTGCGACGAATACTGGAAAGGTGATTTGTACTGATAAACAGCTCCTAAATCGGTTATGGATAATCCAATTCGCAGAGATTTTTCTGTGGGTTCATTTTGCTGTCGGAGAATTGAAAGATCATCTCCAAATGTTATCAGGTAGGTTACACCGATGTCCAGCCCAAAACCAATACCGGCAGGTTGCAGTAAATCCCGGAATGTATGATCTGATTGGGAGGGAAGACTGCCGGAGTTAAAAAACGATTGCCCATAGGTTGACAATACTCCCGAAGTTTGCTGACTATATTCCGCATGATGAATCCAGTTTGAAGAACCCGCATCCATAACATAACTGTTCGTAAAATTGGCGTCCAGCGAAGCACCGGAGAGTACAACTTTAGGTGCAATGCCGATGATGAATTCGGAAAGCTGAGGCATAAGCCCATTCAAAAACGTAAATGATTCAGCATAGCCAAATGATAGTTCATGCAACACCTGCGATTTTTGAGAAAAGGACCGATCAAGAATCATATTATCATTCCTGTCCACAGGACTCATCGAAAAAAAACCGCGTCCGAGTTCGTACCGGGTAGCGTATCTCGTTCGAAAAGACAGAGCATAGCTTCGTTCCGGCCGTACCCATTTCAGGCCAAACCAATAAAAATCGGTTTCTGATAAAAATTCCCGGGTCGTATTATTTCTCGGGTAATTCCGATCGAGAAGAGTATCGTAGTCGTTTGGGCTTAAATCCGGGAGAGGAGTCTGTTGATCAAAAAAACCGGTATGATCCTGGAAATGATTCCATCGGTCTGTGTAATTGGGAACGGGGAGTATTGTATCATGATAAAGTCCGCCCTGGAGAAGGGAGATCTGGAACCGGTAATTTTTTTCCTGTATGTAAAGATTTGCCGGGTTTACAAACAGTGATTCAAATCCGGTTAAGTAGGCTGTACCTCCACCGCCGAGAGCCATATTCTCGGTTGTCAGAGAAATTTGTGAATGCGATATTTTTGGAATCACACACACAAATAGCGTTAGAAGAATTAGTAAAGCGTACTTTTTTTTCAGGATCGTCACTCAGAAATCCTATTGATTGAGGACTTGTAACTTAGCAGCGCGAAGCATCAGGGTTTTTTGCCCCCTGTTTTTGAAAAATACAACAACTCTTGAGTCTTTTCCTGTTCCGCTGCGACGAATAATTTTACCGGGACCAAACGTAGGATGCATTACATGAGTTCCCGTCTGAAATGGATCATCATCGTATTCATATTGGTAATCATTGGTTGAAGATTTAGAATTTTTTGAATGAAGCGGCTGCTTCCAGTCATATTCAATTTTTTGGTCGTAAGAAGACGAATCTTTCGAAGATGAGGAGTTATCTCGATTCTTTTGCTTGATCGTTGAGCCGGATTCCGTTCGAACAATTCCCGGGTCAACTTCATCAAGGAACCGGGACCGAGCTTGCCGCTGTTCCTCTCCATACCGATATCTCATTTTACTGTAACTAAAAAACAGGTGTTTTTCTGCTCGTGTGATTGCTACATAAAATAGACGTCGTTCCTCTTCGATGTTTGCTTCTTCGCCATCACGTGGCCCCATTGGAAATAAGTTTTCTTCGAGTCCAACAATAAAGACAGCAGGAAATTCCAGTCCCTTTGAGGCGTGGACTGTCATCAGTGTGACGGCAGGTTTATCTTCATCATATTTATCTGTATCCGTAATAAGGCTGATCTCCTGGAGGAATGACGCAAGATTTGGATTGCTGTTATTTTTTTGGAAATAGGCAATTGCGTTTTGGAGTTCCAAAACGTTATCGCGACGCGTTAAAGATTTAGCACTGTTCTCTTCAACCAAAGCTTTCATATACCCGCTCTGTTCGAGCATTTTCTTTGTTACATCTAAAATGGATGCACCTGATTCAAGCTCTTTCCTGAGGTTGTTAATCATCTCAACAAATTCACCAATTTTGGCCTTTGCTGGTTTATAGAGATCTGCTTCTTCAACATTTTGAATGATATTCCAGATTTTTCTTCCTTCCTTTCTTGCTTTTTTCAGGATATCATTCATGGTTTTATTCCCGATACCACGGCTTGGCTCATTGATGATGCGTAAAAGAGCCTGTTCATCCTCGGGATTTACAAGCAGCGTTAAATAAGACAGAACATCTTTAATCTCCTTTCTTTGATAGAATGACAGGCCGCCCACCAGCTGATACGTAATTCCCTTTCGCCTCAAAGACTCTTCAAAAATCCTGCTTTGGTAATTGGTTCGATACAGAATAGCAAAATCGTTGTTTTGGTATCCATAACGAAGCTTGAGGTTGTTGATATGATTTACAACTCTATTAGCTTCATCCCGTTCATCGAAATTTTTTAGGAGAGTTACCGTATCACCTTCATCATTATCTGTCCAGAGTGTTTTTTCAATCTGTTGTTCATTCTGTTTGATGATGGAATCAGCACATTGCAAAATATATTTAGTTGACCTGTAATTCTGCTCAAGCGGTACTTCAACGGCATCTTCATAGTCATTTTTAAAATTCAGGATATTTGCAATATCCGCACCGCGAAAGGAATAAATACTTTGTGCATCATCTCCCACCACGCAAATATTTTGATATTTCTGCGCCAGCAATTTCGTGACTTTATACTGGGCATGATTCGTATCCTGGTATTCATCAATCAAAATATGTTTAAACCGATCCTGGTATTTTTCTAAAACATCCGGGTGCTCCTGGAAAAGTTGTACGGGACGGATTAGCAGATCGTCAAAATCCATTGCATTCGCTTGTTTCAGTCGTATTTGATAGATCTCGTAAATTTTAGCAGTGATATCATCAAGGGTACTGTGAACAAACTGTGATTGATAAGCACCCGGTAGAATTAGTTGATTTTTGGCATCACTGATTTTCCGGTGAATGGTTTTTGGTTTGATCTCTCTCGGATCATAATTTAACTCTTTTAAAATCAGTTTGATAGCATTCTGTGAATCACTCGTATCATAGATTGAAAAGTTGGAAGAAAAGCCGATTTTTTCCGCCTCAAACCGGAGAATTTTAGAGAAGATGGAGTGAAAGGTTCCCATCCATAAGCCCTTCGCTTTATCGCCAATCAAATTCTGAATCCGTTCCTGCATTTCACGTGCAGCCTTATTGGTAAAGGTAAGTGCCAGGATTTGATTAGGCAGAGCATGGTGCTGTTGCAATAAGTATGCAATCCGGTAAGTGAGTACTCTTGTTTTTCCGCTTCCGGCACCTGCCACAATCAGCAGCGGACCATGAGTGTGCGATGCTGCCCGTCTCTGTTGTTCATTTAAATCTTTAAGAAAATCAGGCGGCGATGTTGGTTTTGAGGACTCCGGCTGTAGCGTAAATTTTTGCATGAAATATGTGTAGCTTTCTATTGACTTCTGAAGTGTGTAAAACTACGAATTATTACGGAAGGGTGAAGGTTCAATTTATCCCTTTGTTGAATGAGACATTGTATTTTTCTTACCGGTTAGAAAAGTCGTAAAGCCGATGGAACATCAATCATTTTTGAACTTATTGCCGTATTGAAAAAATATAATGCCTTTTATGAACTTCCATTTTTTATTCTTAAGACGTATATTTAGATATATTATATACGTACAAAATATTCAGTCATGAAGAATAAACTCACATTACGGTTAGAGAAAGATCTCATCAAAGAGGCAAAAAAATATGCTAATGAGAAGGGGACCTCTGTTTCTCAGCTTGTGGCAGATTATTTTGCAATGATTAAGTCTCAAAAATCTACATCAAAAAGAGAAAAGAAAATCTCTCCAATTAGTTCTTCACTTTCCGGCATCTTGAAAAAGAGTGATCTGAATGAAGACGATTATAAAACTCATCTCGAAGAGAAATATTTGAAGTGAAAATACTGTTTGATACAAATATTTTGCTGGATGTATTTCTTGAAAGAGAACCTTTTTATGATTCTTCGTTTACATCAGTAGCAATTGCCGAAAGAAATGTTATTGAAGGATGGCTCAGTGGCACCACGGTTACTACTCTCTATTATTTACTTCAAAAGGGGCTATCCAAAAAATCAGCCGACAAGCATTTGAAAAATATTCTCAAAGTATTTCACATTGCACCAGTCAATAGGGCTGTACTGGAAGATGCAATTACCGGAAAATTTACAGACTATGAAGATTCGGTTCTTCACCAAGTGGCAATACACAGCGGTTTGGATGGAATATTGACTCGAAATCAGAAAGATTTCAAAAATTGTACCCTGCCGGTTTACAGTCCGCAAGAGTTATTGAATTCTTTGGATGCGCTGTCGTAAATGAGACATTGTATTTCTCTTACCATTTAGTAATGTAGATGCATGCTAAAGTTTCTACATGTTTAGCAATCGTAAATTGACTCGAAAAAAACAATGTCTTTCAAAATCATTCTTCAATCAAGACGAGCTGAATATCCATCACGTTATTTCCCGTTGGGCCGGTTTTGATGTGTCCGCCAACCTTCTCAAAGAAATGATAACTGTCATTATTCTCTATAAAATCATCGGGATTGATTCCGTCTGAAACAGCCTCTTCATATGTATTTTGGTCAACCACCGCACCGGCTACATCCGTGGGCCCGTCGATTCCATCCGTTCCGGCGCTTAAGAAGAGCATCTGATGGTCGAAATCTTTGAGTCGCCTTGCTATCCGGAGGGCAATTTCCTGGTTTCGGCCACCGAGGCCATCTCCGGTGACTTTTACAGTGCTCTCACCGTAAAAAACCACTGCTTTCTTTTCTGATTCGGTTTCTAATAAATTTTGAAGATGATCCATGATATGGTCTTCAAAATCATCGACCAACCCAGTCCATGCCGGATTAATCAACGTTGTTTGATAACCTTTTTCTTCGAGCATGGAGGTTGTTTTTTGAGCAACTTTGGAAGCCGATGAAACGATCCATGTTTGATGGGTTGGGAGATCTTTAGTTTTAAATGAGCCGCTTTTTTGGCTCTCTTCATCCATTTTATCCGCCAAGTGATTTTTCACTTCATGGGGCAGATCATTCCAGATCATATATTTTTTGAGGACCTTGAACGCTTTGTCGTAAGAAATTTCCTGGGGTGTGGTCGGCCCGCTTCCAATAGATGCAAGATCATCATTCGGTACATCCGAAATGACCAGATCTATCAGTAAGACGTCATTAAAAAAAGAAAGTAATCGCCCGCCCTTCACTTCAGAAAGAGCTTTTCGAACGGTATTCACCTCATGGATGTCTGCTCCAGAGTCAAGCAGAATTTTATACGTTTTTTGAAAACCTTCAATACTTAAATCTTCAGCCGGTTTACAAAGCAAAGCCGATGTTCCCCCTGAAAGAAGATTAATCACAATCGAATCATTTGGAATCTCTTTGATCAAAGAGATTAATCTTTCTGTGGCTTTTTCACTATTCTCATCCGGCAGGGGGTGAGAACCCTCCATCATCTCAATTTTTGATGGTTCAGCCTCAGTATCAGGCGGGGCAATGATAAATCCATCTTCAAGATCCGAACCCAAAATCTTTTCCATGGCGATGGCCATGGTTGGAGAGGCTTTCCCGGTGCCAATCACATATATTTTTTGATCTTCATCAAGAATAAAACTTTCATCATAAATGTTGAGCTTTCTGTTTTCAGGATCCCAATTAACAATATCCGGGAGAAACTCTCTCGGATTTACATTTTTCAAGATTGATTTAAAAAACTGAACAGCCTGTTCCTTTTGATTCATAATTCCTTCTATTCGTTTTAAAAAATGAGGGATTCATCCGATGAGTAAGAAAGCGTAAATAGTAATCATTGGTCAAAGTACTCACCGGATCACTTATTATTCAATGATGACTACTATATCAACGAAAATTAAAGAGAAAATGATCGAAAAGTGATGTTGACTTCTGGCAAAAATCAGCTTACCATGAAAATAGCAACAGGTACCCGATTTATGATCGGGTTGAAAAGGGAATCCGGTGGCCTGTCCTCCATAGTTTTATGCGAAGGATGGGGAATCCGGAACTATCCCCGTAGCTGTAAACTCATTTTTTTGTTGGCTCTGCATGCCACTGTCCTAAAATTCGGACGGGAAGGCAGCCGGCAATGAGTAAGTCAGAAGACCTGCCTGTTTGCTAATCATTATTCAGGCTTTCGGAGGAAGAGCCGGGAATAGAGAATCACTATATCCGGATTCTATATATCCCTACCCTTTTTTCATCGGAAGCTCATCGGTTTAATTTTAAATTCAATAGAAAACCATGAGCAAACAATTCATAATACTCATAGTCGGGGCTTTTTTGTGTGCCTCATCATTACAAGCACAAACCACTTCTCAACCTGCCGATACAACTCTTCAGTTCGACGAAATTGTTGTACAAGCTTCCAAACTCTCGGTGTCGGCCCGTGAAACATCACGCCCGGTTTTAATTATTAACAGAAAGGAAATCGAGCAGAGTTCCGGAATTAATGTAGCACAACTTTTACATCAGCACAGCGGAATTCGGGTAAACAATTCGATGGGATCACCCGCTAACAATCAAGACCTTTTCCTGCAGGGAGCCAGTTCATCTTACACACTGATTTTACTGGATGGTATTGCCGTAAACGATCCTTCCGGAATTGGCGGTGCCATTGACTTGCGGCTGCTGCCACTGCATAACGTGGAACGAATTGAAGTACTGAAAGGAAATCAATCTACCTTATATGGTTCAGATGCGCTTGCCGGTGTGATTAATATCATCACAAAGGAAAAAGCCAGGGGTACATTTCAACCAAACGGAACAATAGAATATGGTGCCTATAATTCGTTCAGAGGATCAGCGGATGTCAGTGGATCGGTTCAAGATCGGTTGAACTATTCAATCGGTTACAGCAGAAAGTCGAGTGATGGAATCAGTGCAGCTACTACCCCGGAAGGTTCAGAATCATTTGAAAATGACGGGTATCAAAAAGATTCATTTTATGGAAATATCTCCGTTCGGCCTGTGAAGGAAATCACCATCAAACCTTTTCTGAAGTACTCTGTTTTTGAAGGTGACTATGATGCTGACGCATTTACGGACGCACCAAACACATTTTATACGAATATGTGGAATCCGGGAGTACAGGTTTTAGCGGAGATGGGAGATTTTCAACTCAATTCTGCTTATCAGTTTACTAAAACGGAACGTGAATTTTTATCGGAATTTGGGGAGACGTTGTTAGAAGGCTCATTTCATAATTTTGATACATTTCTAAATTATGAGTTGAATCAGTCTGTAAATATCATGGCCGGTTTGAATTGGCAAGAAGGGGTACTACCGGCGGATGAAGAGAACGAACTTTCTGAAGTCTCTGCTTCATTTACAAGTCCTTACAGTACATTGTTGTTCGATGCCGGAAACGGACTTCGCGCAGAAGCGGGTTTTCGTATGAATATTCACTCTGAGTATGGCACGAATTCTACCTACAGTTTCTCGCCATCCTATCAAATATCGGAGAATCTTAAACTCTTTGGATCTTTTGGAACCGGGTTCAAAGCACCCACTTTAGACCAGCTTTTTGGCCAATTTGGTGCTAATGCGGATCTGGAACCAGAAGAGAGCAGAAGTATCCAGATAGGATTTGAGAGCTACCTGCTGAATCAAAATCTAAAAATTGAATCTCACTTTTTTGACCGTAAGATTGATAATCTGATCGCCTTCGGATCGGCCGGTTATATTAACCGAGACAGAGAAGAGACACGGGGAGTGGAAATTCAGATAAACTGGTTTGCTGGGAAGAGTATTACACTTGGAAGTTTCTACAATTACCTGGATGGTAAGACAATTACACTTGATGATTCCGGTAATAAACAGTCCTCGAGAGGATTGATACGGTTACCAAAACACAATTTCGGACTGAACGCTTCGTATCGAATTTCAAACAGTTTTATGGTGAAAGCAGACGGAGAATTTTCAACCGAACGAACCGATCTGTTCTTTAATCCTGCAAATAATTACGCTCCCGAAGAAGTGGCTTTGGATTCTTACATACTTGCTAATTTATACGCTGAATATGAAGTTTTCGATCAATCATTAACGGTATTCGGGACTGTTCGAAATCTGTTTAATTCTGGTTTCACTGAAGTGTACGGATACAACACGATGGGAATTCACGCAAGGGCAGGAGTTCGGTTTGCGTTGTAAATGACCAGATCCGCGAAGTCTCCAAAGACTTCGCGGATCTTTAACTTGTTTAGAGTATATAGTTTGAATTCAGACGCTCAAAAACACAAAACTGTCCTAAGCTGGAGTGGTGGCAAAGACAGTGCGATTACTCTTCAAAGATTGCTGAAAGGTGATCAGTTTTCTGTAGATCGACTGCTGGTTTCTGTGAATGAATCCACCAATCGTGTGTCGATGCATGGAGTTCGCTTGGAATTGATTGAGAGGCAAGCTGAGATTCTCGGTATTCCAATTACATACTTGAGGCTTCCTGAAAATCCATCGATGAATGAGTACGATTCTATCATGAAAGAGAAGATGAATATCTTGTTAAATGAAGGATTCACTCACTGTGCCTTTGGAGATATTTTTCTTGAGGATTTGAAAGAATACAGGGAGAAACAGCTCGATAAAATCGGAATAAAACCAATTTTTCCGATCTGGGGTGAGGATACCAATCAGCTTGCAAAATCATTTATTGAAGAAGGATTTAAAGCTGTTTTAGTCTGTGTTGATAAAAATAAGGCGGTTTCTGAATATGCCGGAGAGTTGTATTCAAATGAGATATTAAAGGATATTAAGGATGATACTGATCCCTGTGGAGAGAATGGCGAGTTTCATACGTTCGTGTTTGACGGTCCTATTTTTTCTGAACCGGTTCTGTTTAAAAAAGGAGAGATCGAAGAGAAAGAATATCCATCACCCGAAGGAAAAGGGACGATGGTTTTTCGGTTTTGTGATTTGGTTCTGAGTGAATTCTAAACATGGTATGTTTGAATAAGCCTTAAAATAACGTGAACTTGTAATAAGAATATTAAGAATTGGCATGGAAAAGTCCCTTCCTTTTCCAAGGAGGGGATTTAGGGGTGGTTGAAACAGAATTTAGTTCAATTCAAGATTTAATCTACTTTCTACCTTCCCGAACTCCTCCTAATCATAGGAGGGGCTTTCATTTTCAACGTTCTTATCCCGAACTCAGGTTAAAATATAGTCAAACTGTACCTTGTGCGAATAACTCAAAGTTCAATCTTATCAAGAAGACATACCATCTTTTTCTTACCTAAACAGCCCAAATTTCACAAGCTTCAGATTGTAGTATTCTCCCGTCATGCGTAGCAAGAGGGTATTTCGAGAGGATGGAGGTTGCAGTGATGAGCCTGTCAGCTGGATCGGCATGGAATGATTTCGGTAAGTTTCGCTGAGTGAGTACAACTTCAACATCAACGGGAAGAATTGTCATAAATGAAGAATTCGTTGCTTGATAAATCCAGGTCTGAAAGTTTGGTTGAAGTGTAATTCGTTGTTTTCTCTCCAGCATTTCCGTCTCCCAAATGGTAACCCATGAGATGCAAAGTTCTTTGACAGATGCTTTGTTATCAAGTGCCTCTCTTTCTTGTGGGGATAAATTTCCATCCCCTAATAACCACCAAAGCCAGATATGTGTATCCAGTAATATCAATCTTCATCAGGTTCATTAACCTGAATGGAGTGGTTCCAATCGGGACCGGAATATCCTTCAAAGCCGGAATCAGTAGGGGAAATACCTGAGGCTGAACCCTTCCCTTGTAATTTTTTCCAGGGGGCCTTGGATAGACCAGATCTACTGCCGGAACTCTCAAGTTCATGTTCCAGGCTTCGGATGAACAGCTCTTTGAGCGTAATATTGTCTTTTACAGCCTTCATTTTGGCTTTTTTTAAAATAGAATCCGGTAAATCGATTGTGGTTCGCATGAATACATATTAACATATTTACATATCTATTGCAATTTTTATTGACATGCAGTTAACAGATCAGGTTTAGACATACTCAAACCTGTTAATATTAAAAGAGAATAGAATTTACCTTTGTCCACCGTTAGCAGCATCATAACCTTCCCAATATGCTGCTTGAACGGCACCCCAATCAATGAAGGCGATCCCAATGGCAACAAATATAAGTCCAAGTGGAATCAAATATTTTCTGTGCTCTTTGAATTTTTGGAAAGGGCTAATCAGTAAAAGAATAATTCCGCCAAATAGAAGCAGATCCAAAAAGAGACCCGATAGAAAATCAATCATGATGAATGAATAAATTTACGGTTAACTCTGAGAAAAAATATATTTAATCTGAATATTTCAAAAGAAGAAGTTAGAGTTACAGAACGTTAATATCCTGTAAATCACCATTTTCAATTTGTACGGTACGGTTCGGGAATTTTCGAATTACGTCATAGTCGTGGGTTACCATCAAAACACTCATTCCGCGATTGTTGATTTGATGAAGCAGCTCCATGATGGAAGCACTGGCTTCGGGATCGAGATTCCCGGTGGGTTCGTCGGCCAATAAAAGACGTGGTTCATTTGCCAGCGCTCTTGCTATTACAACTCGTTGTTTTTCACCGCCGGAAAGATCGTTGGGCATCGCTTTTCTTTTATGACTTAACCCAACTAAACCCAAAACTTCAATTACTCGTTGTTTGATGAACCGTTTATTTTGGCCGGTGACCCGAAGTGCAAATGCAACATTCTCAAATACATTTCGGTCTGGCAGCAGTTGGAAATCCTGGAATACTACTCCAATTCTTCTCCGTAGATAGGGGACTTTTTTGTCCGGGAGATTTGACAGATCAAAATCGGCTACTTTAACCAATCCTTTTACAGGATTTACATCTTTATATATCAGTTTCAAAAACGAACTTTTTCCCGCTCCTGTTTTTCCTATCACATAACAAAACTCACCAACATCAAGTGAGAAATCGATATCGCCAAGTACCGTTGTGCCGTTGTAGGCCACCGATACATTCATCATCTGTATAACTTCGTTGCCGCTCATTTTAATACCATTGTAATTCTAAGGCTTTTTGGATGAGCCGGTTTCAACTCAAATCCATCGTACGCCTGAATAATCTCAAAATCAGTTTCCTTAATAACAGACTTTAACTCGTTAAGTGTATAAATTTTTTGTTGATGCTGTTCCTTAAATTTTTCAATAATATCGCCGCTGGATCCGTCAATTTTTTCGATATAGAACCGGTTCGTATGAATCCTTTCTTTAGCATTAAATGAACTCTTCCTGTGATATCGATATTCTCCGTTAATATCTTTGGATTCATTGTCCAGAAAGCGAATGGCCTTGCGTGAATTTCTGGGAGTGGTAAAATCATACACAAAAATACCCCCGGGATTTAAAATATTTTTCACCTCATCGTGAAGCTGAATGATATCATCTTTCGTGTGAAGATAGTTGAGGCTGTCGAATACCATGTAGATCACATCGAACGATTCATCAAAAGAGAGATCAAGGAAATTCATTGTATGAAAATCAATCTCGGAATTCACAGTAGCTGCTTTCCGCTTTGCAATTCTGATCATATCCTCCGATCCATCCGTTGCTGTTATTTTATAGCAATCCAGTTCTTCGAGTGAGAGTGCAATCGTGCCGGTTCCGCAGGCCAGTTCAAGAATTGAGCGGGCTGTGGGTTGATGCATCAGGATGATTTCATCGATATAATCAGCCCAGGTTTCATAGTCCACATCCGACATAACAGTATCATAAATATCGGCAAGTACGGAGTAGGTCGGTTTTTCTTGCAATGTTAGATCCATTTACGATTTACGAATTCGGTTTTGTGCCATTGTAACAGCCAAATCATACGCTGATTGAAACGACTGCTCATCGGCAATATTTTTTCCGGCAATATCAAAGGCGGTTCCGTGATCGGGTGATGTACGAATGATCGGTAAGCCCGCAGTAAAATTGACACCTTCACCAAACGTGAGTGCTTTAAAAGGAATCAATCCCTGGTCGTGGTACATAGCAAAAGTGGCATCATAAATTTTATAGAGCTGACTCCCGAAATAGCCATCCGCAGCAAACGGGCCATCAACTAAAATTTCTTCATCAGAAAGTTCATCAAGGGCGGGAGTGATTCGTTCAATCTCCTCGGTTCCAATAACTCCGCCGTCTCCGGCATGCGGGTTCAACCCCAGTACACCAATTTTTGGATTTTCAATTCCAAAATCCTCACGTAAACTTTTATACAAAATTTGAAGATTCGTTTTGAGTTTCTTTTTCTGGATGGATCTGTTGACATCTTTCAGCGGAATGTGAATTGTTGCAAGAGCCACCCGAAGATCATCACTGGCCAGTACCATTACAACATCATCTGTTCCGGTTTTTTCTGCAAGAAATTCAGTGTGGCCAGGAACCTTATAACCCGCCATATGAATAGCTTCTTTTGATATGGAGGCGGTTGTGAGCGCATTCGCTTGTCCATTCATGCATAGCTCAATTCCCTTTTCCACAGCTTGCATCGCCAAACTACCCGCTTTTTTTGAAATCTTACCGGATGTGATTTCAAAATCGGAGTTTTCAAAAATATCAAACAGATAGACGGACCCGGATTCTAATGTATCACTCTTTTGAAAGTTTTTTATGGGGAGTTGGATATCAAATTTATCTGAATAGTATTCAAACACATTTTGACTGCCAATCCACACTGGGATTGAATTACCGAGATCAGTTCTCTGAAGAGATTTCAGTGTCACTTCAGGCCCAATTCCGTTGGGATCTCCCATACTAATTGCTATTGTTGGTATCATATCAGAAAATAGAAAAGTCAATGGCGATGAGAAAATGCCAATTCATTGGATGGGTGATGTGAACAGATACAAAATTTGATCCTATACACTCATCCGCTGAACACACCTACGACTGCTGCTCTGAAATCAGTTTAAAATCGCCGAAGCCTGTTGTAGCCTCAAAAATGAGGGTTTTGTTTGGATATTCCCAGATTTCGCGTGTGGGAGCATTCGTAGGTAATTGGCGGTTTATCTGATCTGGTGGCCCGTACAGAATATAAGCTTTGCCCTGATCCGTGTTGAAACCTTGTACCTGGAGAGATGAAAACTCTTTATAGGCATAATCAATACGGTTATAATATTCCGTCATCAATTCATTGAATTCGGTATCTGGAGAGGGATCTCTCTGCGCCCAGAATTCTCTGAATTTTCGTTCTCGTGCAGAATCAGATCCGGAGTTTAATTCGCTCAGTTTTTCATTGCTTACAATAAACCGCAGCATATTAATAGCCACATCGAGATTATAAAGGCTAACCGGCATATCTAACCATTGGGAGGTGATTCTTTTTTCACCAATCACCTCATCCGATTCACTGTCCTCAAGGGCCAGCCTGTACATGGAGTTTTCAAAATTTTTATTTGGAATCTGTATATAAGCGTAGTTGTTTCCTTCATCCGAGATGCTTGCTTCAAAACCAATTTCACCATTCGTATTTGTCAGGCTGATATCACCAAGTTGTACAATATTTTCAGCAGATATTTCTTGTGAATGACGTAGTTCCTCCGAATCGGTATTTGCTCCTCCAGTTAATCGGTATAAATTCAAATTCAGGGAATTGGACTCTGAATCTGAAGGTAATCGAATCAAAATGCTGTAATCTTCACCATAAAGAACATTATCCCCGTAATTCAAAAAAGTAGCTGAGAAAGAAGTTGCATTCGGTTGAAAGGATTTTAAGAGAATAAAATCAGGTTTCTCATTACCATCTAAACCTGTTATGGTAACATTTCGTGTAGTATTCGGCATCGTTGAACCGGTTCTTCGTGATGATCGGCTTCCTGATGCAGCAGGCAACTCTGTTCGTGGTAGCTGTACTTTATAGTGATAGTCACCGGTATCGAGATGAGTATTCATCAAACCCTGGAAATAATCTGTTCTTGATTTGGTTTTTTCGAAGGAATCAACCCAAAGCGTATCCTGCCAGTTATCTCTGTGTATGGATGTGGGAATGCGTGAAGAGTTTCTTGACCTGGAAACCGGGCCTTCAAAAATTTCAAGACCGATCTGGACGTTGGCATAATATTCAGCATCGGGTTGTGGCGCCTCCATGTTGGCACTGGTTTTTAAAAAGTTTGCAGAATCGTAATCGAGCCGAAAAAGGAATGCGAATTGTGAAGTTCCATCATTTGCAGGAAAAGTAACATGATCAAAGTATGCGTGTGGACGATCTGTACGCACTAACAATGCCTGGTAGGCACTACTGCGCTGTTGTTCTTGTCTTTGACCATAAATGGTGGTAGTGAGAAGGAAAAAAAGCAGGGTTAGAATAGATATTTGTTTTATCATTTTGAAAAAGTTTAAGTAATGATATACTTCATTTATAACGCATTCAGCGGTTTTTATTTTACCCTATTGGAACGTGGTAATCACAATCGGTATTATCAACTCAACAAATTAATCTAATATCAAGCATAATGAAAGAAGATTGGTTCCGGGAGCTTATCGAATCGTTAGAAAATGAGAAAGAAAAGATTGAAAAAGGGGGTGGTCCCGAAAGAATTGAAAAGCAGCATAAAAAAGGCAAACTGACGGCCAGGGAGCGGATCAATTTGCTCCTGGATGATGATACAGAATTCCATGAACTCGGAATTTGGGCCGCATACAAGATGTACGAAGAGGAGGGAGGATGTCCCGGCGGCCGGAGTTGTGACCGGAATTGGCTCGGTAAGCGGACGAACATGTATGATCGTTGCGAACGATGCTACCGTAAAAGCCGGAGCCTGGTTTCCAATGACGGCCAAAAAGAATTTGAGAGCCCAGGAGATCGCCCTCGAAAATCATCTGCCAATTATCTACCTGGTTGATTCTGCCGGTGTCTATCTGCCCATGCAGGACGAGATTTTTCCCGATAAAGAACATTTCGGACGAATTTTTAGAAATAATGCTCAGTTGAGTGCAAAAGGCATCCCACAGATTGCAGCCATTATGGGAAGTTGTGTGGCGGGCGGAGCTTATCTGCCGATTATGAGTGACGAAGCCCTGATTGTGGATGGAACGGGGAGCGTATTTTTAGCCGGAAGTTATTTGGTGAAAGCGGCCATTGGGGAAGATGTGGACAGTGAAACACTGGGCGGTGCCACTACTCACACGGAAATCAGTGGCGTGACCGATTATAAAATGGAAGATGATTCTGAATGTATTCTTACAATCCGGGATTTAGTTGGCAAGCTGGGGCCGCTGGAAAAAGCTGATTTCAATCGGGAATCATCTGTTCAGCCGGAATTGGATATGAGCGAGGCTCTGTCTGATTTTCCACAAGACCGAAGTAAACCGTATGATACAATGGCGATCATTAAATCGATGGTGGACGCGAACAGCTTTACGGAGTTTAAAAAAGGATATGGACAAACGCTCATTACCGGTTATGCCAGAATTGATGGATGGAGTGTTGGGATAGTGGCGAATCAAAGAAAGATTGTAAAAAGTAAAACCGGTGAGATGCAGATTGGCGGTGTGATCTATTCCGATAGTGCCGATAAAGCCGCTCGTTTTGTGATGAACTGCAATCAGAAAAAAATCCCAATACTGTTCTTGCAGGATGTGACCGGATTTATGATCGGTAAGCGGAGTGAACATGGCGGAATCATCAAAGACGGAGCCAAAATGGTAAATGCCGTTGCAAACTCTATAGTACCAAAAATCACGGTAATTATTGGTAACAGCTATGGTGCAGGAAATTATGCGATGTGTGGCAAAGCCTACGATCCGAGATTCATCTATGCATGGCCGACTGCCCAAATTGCCGTTATGGGAGGAACGCAAGCCGCTAAAGTTCTGACTCAAATCAAGGTGTCATCCCTCGAAAAGAAAGGCAAAGAGATTACGGATGAAGAAAAAGCTAAAATCCTGAAGAAAATCAAAGACCGGTACGACAAACAGACCGATGTAAAGTATGCGGCAGCCCGTCTCTGGGTAGATGATATCATCAAACCCGAAGACACCCGGAATCGAATTTCACATGCTATCGAATGCGCCAATCACAATCCGGAAATTCCGGAATTTAAAACTGGGGTGATTCAGGTTTAGCCATGAACTTCAACATAAGAGGATGGCGCATGCGTCCCGCTTGTGCCACAACACCTCGGGCACAAACGAGGACGTTTGCGCCATCAGAATCCAGTTTTGAGCTGGGAGACAGGGTATTTTTTCTTGGCGGCACAAGATAATGAATTGATTTTCTGTTCAGAGCTAATCTAAAATCATAAAATGGCTCGAAAAAATACCATGTCTTATTTTCCTCCATCAGGTTGAGACGGAAGTGATTCAAGTGTAGGTAGAGTTAAGTTTAATCAGTGGATGAGTTTTTCAAGCAGCACACTTCGGAAGAACCCACACTTACCCGATGAATTCCTGCCTTGCCTTTTTGCCTACCCGGTGCTAAACTCTTTGGATCAAAATAAAAATCAGCAGGTCACAGTTTTTAAATAAAAGAGGTTGTAGAATGTGCTTTTTAAACCTGATACCCGTGATATTTGTACTCCAGCTTATGTTGATATAGTTATGGGCTTGCCTAAATAATTTTTTTCATAAGGGGCAGGAGTATATGTGTGCGGTTATTGAATGAAGCTATTCCACAAACATCCAGGTTTATAGGGTGTATTATTTTAATTTATGGGGGTTTTGGCGGGTATCAAATACATGAAGAATTTCTATTTGCAGGCTCTCAACCCGATAGTAGATCGTTATTTGTTTGCTCAGCACAGACCGGCGGGTATTTTGGACAACTTTTGACTCTGGAAACAGTTCTGGATTCTGTGAAATCAACCAAACCCGCTCGCGAAGCTTGCCCAAAAAACGCTGGACCTCTCGTTGGCTCCAATTTTCTTGCAAATAGTCAATAACTGAATCCACATTACGGGCTGCTTCCTCCGTCCAAACTACATTAAAGCCGGTGTTCATGCTTTTTCCAGAAGGCTTCATTAGAGATCACCCGGCCTGTTTTCACATCATCAAGGCCACGGTTAATTCCGGATTTTTCTGTCTCTGAAATTTCATTCCACCAATCTCCGTTACTCTCTAAACTTTCTTTCAAAATCTGGACATTCACAAGACTCTCAGGATCGTTTAAATTGGCAATCCAGTCGATCAACTCCTGTTTGTTTATATGGGTTTTCATAATCAATTTTTAAGTAAATTCAATAGATAAATGTAACAAAAAAACAATCGAAAATATACCGGCAATGATCCTATCCTCCGAAACCTTGACAAAAAAATGCCTGTCCTCCGAAGCTTTAGCGAAGGAAGGTTGCCTTTTTTTACCCTCCCGGAGCTAAACTTCCTGCATAAACCGATTGTACTTTCATCTATTCATCATAGTGCTTGCCCAGCTTGCCGCGGGTTAGTGATCCCGATCCGGTTACGCCCAATATTAGTGTAAATGTGGATGCTCCCTTCTGAGTTGGTACTACCAATAATTCTACTCGTCTGATGAATTTCAAATATCGCCAGCTTTTGTGTGGATGATATCATAACAACACCTCGGGCACAAACGAGGACGTTTACGCCATCAAAATTCAGGTGTAAGCTGGGAGACATGGTATTTTTTCTTGTCAGTAAGAAACTTTGTATGGGTTTTTGTTGAAGTACTTAAAAAGAATGTTGAATCAGCACGAAAAATACCATGTCTTGTACGATACCCTTTACAACCTTTATCCGATTTTACCTTGACCCTCTGCAAATCTTTTCATAATTCAAGCCAAACTTTAAACTGTAATTCATTACTATGAAAAACATCTACTACCTGTCGGTGGCACTTGTTTTGAGTTGTTTTTTGCTACCGAATTCACTTCTTGCACAAAGCCCGCCGGCTTACGCATTGGAAAATGTAACGATTCATCACAGTGATGGCTCAATTATTGAGTCCGGTATAATTATCTGGCGAGACGGCGTGATTGAGGCCGTTGGTTCAGACGCTGAAATTCCGTTTGATGCTTATTCCGTAATCGATGGTGGCGATTCCCTCCACGTTTATCCCGGTTTTATTGATGGGCTTGGTACTTGGGGAAGTCCCGAGCCGCCGGAAAACCCCAAGCAACCGGACGATCCCGGAAATCCTGGCTATGATCGTGCGGGAATTCAACCCGACCGATCTGCAAATGATCACCTGGATGCGTCCGGCAATACAATCACAGATGTGATGAAAACCGGAATCACGACTGCCAATCTTGGTTTGAAAGGATATATGCTCGCCGGGCAGCCTGATCTTTATTTTTTGAACGGTGAAGAGACTCCTGATTATCTCTTTAAAGAAGCAACCGGTTACCAGTTTGCTTTTGAAGGAGCGCCGGGAGGATGGACAAGTCGTGCGTATCCATCAACCACGATGGGCGTGATGGCGCAGTTTCGACAGTTGATGTACGATGCTCAAGCGCTTCAGGATCACATGCAGTATTTCGCTGATGCAGACGGATCCATTCAACCCCCGAAAAGAGACGAAGTCATTGAGTCATTATTTCCAGTACTAAATGGCGATGCAAAACTATTTGCCAATGTAAATACGCCAGAGAATTTTGAACGATTAATGATTCTGGACGAAGAATTTGATCTGGATTTTATTTTGGTTTCGGGAAAGTCAATTCAATATAGATCATCAGAATTAAGTGAGATCGGCATACCGGTATTGGCTTCCATCGAACTTCCTGAAAAACCTGATTGGATGAAGGATGATGAAAAATCTGAAGAGCTCGAATCAGAGGAAGAACGATATCGAGAGCGACAGACGGAAGCGTATCAGGCCGCGGCCGAAAATATCCGAACGCTTCTTGATGAAGGAGTAAAAGTTGGTTTTGCAAGTATTGGCCTGGAGGCTGATAAATTGCACGAACATCTGCGAGGACTCAGAGAGGAGGGAGGTCTCAGTGATGATGAAATTTTACAGCTTCTCACGGTTAACACAGCAGAAATTTTGGACAGCGGCCAAACGCTTGGACAGTTGAAAGCAGGATTCAACGCAAGTTTTGCTGTATTTAATTCTCCTTTTTTGGAGGAGAAAGCAGCCGTGAAAATGGTCATCTCAAACGGAGAGATTCATGAATTTTAAAGAGAACTTTTTATCAGAAAAAATGAACAGAAGGAAATCGAATCTTTGGAGAACGATGAAATCAGTGATCGGACTTTTCGGTTTGATGATGGTTTTTATCAGTAGTCAATTTGACCTGGCTCTTGCTCAGGAAACTGGTTCAGTTCTAATCGAAAATGGAACGGTTCTCACCATCACCGGTGAGAACCTGGAGAATACCGATGTGCTGGTTGAGAATGGAATCATCACAGAAATCGGGGAAAATATAGATGCTCCGCAACGCATCGACCGAATTGATGCAACCGGAAAATACGTGATGCCCGGAATTATTGATGCACATTCTCATCTGAATGGTGTAGATATCAATGAGGCAACGTCTCCCGCAACACCCCAGGTTACAATGAAGGAATCGATCGATCCAAATGATGTGGGAATTTATGCGGCGTTAGCTGGTGGAGTTACATCCATCAACCTAATGCATGGTTCTGCAAATGTGATTGGCGGACGAAATGCAACGCTGAAATTACGGTACGGACAAGATCAGCATGGATTGATTTTTGAGGATGCACCACAGACCGTAAAATTTGCGTTGGGTGAAAACCCGATGCGGGTTCATGGAGAAAGTTCAGGAATTCATCCAAGTACCCGAATGGGAGTGGAAATGGTGATTCGTGAATATTTTGACGCGGCTATCGACTACCGAAGGAATCGAACGGAATATCTCGAAGCCAAAGAGGAGTATGATCATACGGGTGAAGGAACGCCTCCCATACCCGTAGCAAAAAATCTCCGCCTGGAAGTGATTGCGGATATCATTGAGGGAAATATTCTCGTGCACTGTCACTCGTACCGTGCAGATGAGATCCTGATGCTGGTTCAAATTTTTGAAGATTACGGTATTGAAAATTATACATTCCAGCATGCCAATGAAGCTTTTAAAGTGGCTCCAGAGCTGGCCGAACATGGCGCATATGCATCTGTTTTCTCGGATTGGTGGGCATACAAGTTTGAAGTGTATTACAGTACAGCGTACAACGCATCAATCCTGAATGAAAATGGTGTGGTAACCAGCATTAACTCAGACAGTAACGAGCTCATCCGCCATCTGAACCACGAAGCAGCCAAGACCATTCGGTATGGAAATACAACAGAAAGCGATGCGCTGAAAATGATCACTATTAACCCGGCTATTCAGCTTGGAATTGATGAGCACGTAGGATCCATCGAGGTAGGAAAACATGCTGATATTTCAATTTGGAATGGCCATCCGCTGAGTATTTATAGCGTGAATGAAATGACGCTTATCGATGGTGTGGTTTACTTCGACCGTGAAAATGATGCCGATGATATGAGATTGGATCGGGCCATCAGCCCTACAGAAAATTACGAAGATACTCAATCCAGAGCATACCAGAATTCCCACGGAAGAGAAGCTGACGCATGCATGCAAGATGTATTTATGCTTTTCGATTCGCAGGAAAACCGGCAGTCTCTTCACCAGGAATTTCACAATCAAATTAAATAACCAGTACCATGAAAAAAGCAATTCTATTAACGTTTTTTATGATATGTATGGGCGCCCAGTTGCTCTTCGCCCAGATCACAGAGAAGCCGAGATTCGGAAAGTTTGCGATAACGAATGGTACAATCCACACCGTAACCAAAGGAACCATTAAAGGCGGCATCGTTTTGATTGAGAATCATACGATCACATTTGTTGGTGATAATGCAAAAATCCCAAGTGATTACGAAGTAATCAATGCATCCGGCAAGCATGTATACCCCGGATTTTTTGATGCTAACACTCGCCTTGGCCTCGAGGAGGTTTCTTCCGTTTCATTAACTCAAGATTATGCTGAAGTCGGTGATTTTAATCCACATATGAAAGCCTTTACGGCCGTCAACCCAAATTCGGTATCTATTCCTGTAACCCGGGTGAATGGAATCACGAATGTAGTCTCCATTCCATCATCTGGTGTCATTGCAGGAAAAGCGGTGTTACTTGATCTGTGGGGATACACTCCCGATGATATGGCGGTCAAAGAGTCGGCGGGACTTCATATTGAGTGGCCAAATGCAATGAGAGGCGGCTCATGGGATGATCGACCGGATGAAGAAGTTCAGAAAGAGTACGAAAAAGACCTGAAAGAACTGAATGATTTCTGGAAACAAGCCGAGTTTTATGATGAGATGATGAAGCAGTACGAGCTTGATCCCGAAGGCCGATCGCAGCCGGATAAAAACATCAAAATGGAAGCGATGCGAGAAGTTGTAGCGGGAGATGTTCCGGTTATCATTTCTGTGAACCGTGAGAAGAACATCAAAAATGCACTGGATTGGGCGAACGAAAAGGAAGACTTGAACGTCATTTTTGCCGGAGTTGCTGAAGGATGGCGGATGGCTGATGAACTGGCTGAAGCAGAGATTCCGGTGATCGCATCGAGTCTGTATACTACTACACGTGATTATGATAATTACCAGCGTCCCTATCAGAATGCCGGTTTAATGGCAGAAGCCGGAGTGAAAGTGATGATCTCAACCGGTGAAGGTGTGGAAAATGTACGAAATGTTGGATTCCACGCAGGATATGCCGCCACTTATGGAATGGGCAAAGAGGAGGCATTGAAAGCGGTGACCATCAATCCGGCAGAAGCGTTTGGAGTTGATGATCAACTCGGCAGTATTGAACAGGGAAAAAAAGCTAATCTGTTTATTTCTGATGGAGATCCGTTCGAGCCAACGACACACATCGAACATGTCTTCATCAACGGATACAAAATTCCAATGACCAGCCGCCACGATCAGCTTTATGAACAGTTTTTAAATCGGGATGCGGTGAATCGGTAAGTTAGAATTGAGACATGGTATTTTTTCTTGTCAGCAAGAAATTCTTCGTTGGTTTTTGATGAAGTGCTAACAAAGAGTGATGAATCATCACGAAAAATACCATGTCTATTTGCCTCAACGATAAATATTTGAAGAATGAGTCCGTTTTGTTATAATACCAAAACGTCATTAATAAAAATTCAGTTATGACTACTGAAGAAAAAAAAGAGAAATTGCTGAATAAAATTCAACAGATTGATGACTCCGATCTGATTCAACATTTGTTGCAATTCATTGATGCTGAAATGGAGCGAAAGAAAGGAGAGCCCTATCCATTAACCGAAATGGAAAAAGATGCTATTAAAGTTGCAGAAAGGGACGTTGAAAGAGATAATTTGATGAGTGAAAAAGAAGCCAATGAAAAAATTAAAGAATGGCTTTAACAGTAGTTTGGACAAAAACTGCGCAATTTGATAGAGAGAAAGTTTTTGAATTTTGGAATGAGCACAACGGTTCAAGGGAATATTCCAAAAAGCTAAATCAGCAAATCCAAAAGAAGGTTGAACTGACGAAATATTACCCCGAAGCTGGATTATCTACTGATTCAAAACCGATTCGATTCCATTTAATAGACAAGCATTTCAAACTTTTTTACAGAGCTGATTCTGAAAGAATTATAATTCTTCGATTTTGGGACACTCGGCAGGATCCTGATTCGTTGAATATTCAAAATTTTGTTTAAGGAGTTGTGATTTGAGACAGGGTATTTTTTGATAGCATGAAATTCTCTGCTGGTTTTTGATGAAGTGCTCACAAAGCCTGTTGAATCAAAACGAAAAATACCATGTCTTTTATTGGCTGAAATGCTGCCTAAAGAGAAAGTACCCGTCTGACCGCTTGGAGCGGTCTGACGGGTTTGTATTTCAACTCACCGCCTGCATTAACAATGCACAAACGTAGGCTGCATACGTTCCGAGAGCATATCCCAAGACAGCAAGTAAAACACCAACGGGTGCAAGTGCCGGGTGAAACGCTGAGGCAACAATTGGCGCAGACGCTGCTCCACCAATATTTGCCTGGCTTCCCACAGCCGTAAAGAAGAAAGGGGCTTTAATCAGTTTCCCAACAGAGAGAAGCAGGATAATGTGAATTAAAATCCAGACGGCTCCCACGATAAAAAATCCGGGCGCATCAAGCATGGAGGAGATATCCATCTTCATGCCGATGGTCATCACCAAAATATAGATAAAGATACTGCCGATTTTGGATGCTCCGGCACCTTCCAGCTTGCGAACTTTGGTGAAGGATGCAATGAGTCCGCCGGTTGTGGCAACCACAATAATCCAAAAGAAAGCGGAGTCAAGACTGAATTGCTTGAGCAGAGGGGCATTTTCAGAAATCCAGGGTGCAATGGTATCACCGGCCAGATGACCTAAAGCCGTAATGACAAACGCCACGGCTCCAAGTTTCACCAGGTCCAAAAAAGTGGGTACGCGGGCAATACTCTCACGATACGCCTCGATATTGTCTTTGAGTTCTGTAATAGCTGATGAATCCGCTTTAAACCATCCATCTACCCGGTCTGACATCCCGGCGCCGTAGAGCAAAAATGCCATCCAGATGTTAGCAACAATAATATCAACCGTAACCATAGCTCCGAACAGTTCATCACTTGGATCAAATACTTCATACATTGCAGCCTGGTTGGCACCGCCGCCGATCCAGCTTCCGGCCACGGTTGAGAGTCCTCGCCAAACCGCTTCAGGTCCGGCTCCGCCAACTACTTCAGGATTGAAAAATCCGACAATAATAATGGCGAGTGGGCCACCAATGAGGATTCCAACGGTTCCCGTGACAAACATGATGATGGCTTTTGGCCCCAAATTCAGAATTCCTTTAAAGTCGATGCTAAGAGTCAAAAGAACCAAACAGGCGGGAAGTAAATATCTTGAAGCTACGAAGTATAGGTTGGAATCCGCTTCGTTTACTATGCCAAATGTTGTGAGAAGTGAGGGGATAAAATAACAGAGCAGCAATGCCGGGACAAATGTGTAAAATTTTTGCCAAAATGGGTGTTTGCTGTTTGAGGTGATAAAAATGGCGGCGAGAATAGCCATGAGAATTCCAAAAATAACAGCATCGTTAGCAATAAGTGCGGCAACGGGAAATAGCATTGAAGATATTCGTTATTTTATGATTGAACTGGCGGAAAATGAATATAAATCAGATAAAATTCATGTTAATATGAAATATTTGTTATCAGTTGATTGTAGTGAGCCAAAAATGTTTATTCTCTACTGATGCAAGTTTGTAACTTGTACATCTACACCGCACAAGTTACAAACTTGCGCGAGCACTAAATGGAGCAATAGCTTCCGGATGTGCGTTCCGAAGGAGGACCTTCGGAACGAGTAAAGAGCGATGAACTACAAACAACGAGCCACGAAAAACAAAAAAATAAGTATGAAAGAAAAGATCAAAATTGCATCTGGACAGGGTTTTTGGGGTGATCTGCCGAATGCCCCCATCGATCAGGTAAAAAATGGAGAGATTGATTACCTGGTGATGGATTACCTGGCAGAGGTAACTATGTCTATCATGCAAAAACAGCGTATGAGAAATGAGAAGTATGGATATGCACGTGATTTTGTGGATGTCATTGAGGCGACTTTACAAGAGATTAAACATAATGGAGTGAAAGTGATCTCCAATGCCGGCGGGGTGAATCCGGTGGCGTGCAAAGATGCAATTCTTGAAGTTGCAGATAAAGCCGGGATTCGTGGTTTAAAGGTTGCTGTTGTGGATGGGGATGACATCCTGCCAAATTTGGAAGAGTTCATTGAAGCCGGTCATGAATTGAAAAACATGGAGACCGGTGAATCGATCGTGACAATAAAAAATGATCTGCTGAGTGCAAATGTTTATTTCGGATGCCGACCGATTGTAGAAGCTCTTGAAAAAGGAGCAGATATTGTGATTACAGGCCGGGTTACGGATACGGGGCTCACACTTGCTCCGATGGTATATGAATTCGATTGGGATTATGAGAATTACGATCTAATGGCAGCAGGAACCATTGCCGGACATATTATTGAGTGCGGTGCGCAGGTTAGCGGTGGTAATTTTACCGATTGGAAAACTGTTGAGGATTTTGTGAATATTGGATTTCCAATAATCGAGGCGATTCCGGACGGGTCATTTTATGTGACCAAACATGAAGGAACAGGAGGACTCATATCTGAGATGACGGTGAAAGAACAGCTCCTGTATGAAATAGGAGATCCAAAAGAATATATAACTCCCGATTGCATTGCCGATTTTACCAGTGTTCGTATCAAACAGGATGAAAAGGACCGGGTAAAAGTTTGGGGAATTCAGGGGCAGCCCGATACGCCCACCTATAAAATATCAGCAAGTTATTACGATGGTTATAAACTCTCCTCAACGCTGGTTTACAGTTGGCCGGATGCGTTGAAGAAAGCGAAAAGAGCAGGTGATATTTTATTGAGGCGGGCAGAAAATCTTGGAATCACATTCAGAGAAACCAATGTTGAATTTGTCGGTGTAAACGCATGTAATGAAGACGCGTCTGAGTTGAAAAAAGATCAAAGTGATTTAAATGAAGTACAGTTGAGAATTTCGGTGCATGGTGATTCAAAGGATGACCTGGATCGATTTGGGAAAGAAATTGCTCCCCTGATTTTAACCGGTCCGAGTGGTGTAACGGGATTTGCCGGAGGGCGACCAAAAGCGAGCGAAGTGGTTGCTTACTGGCCGGCTCTGCTCGATAAAAAAGCGGTTCAACCCAACGTGAATTTGTACGAAGTGTAGTGGTTCTGTAAACAGATTTAAAAAATAAAAAAGGGATTCGATCTATTCGTGCGTATCAAAATGGAAAAAAACAAGAAGTAGAGTGAATCATTCATTAACTTCTGCACCACAGTATTAAATCTAATTTCATCCAAAAAGAATTTAGCATAGAGTATGGTTATTGGAATAATTGGAGCAGGACTTTCCGGTTTGACAGCCGGCAGAATTTTAGCCAGGGCGGGACACGAAGTTACAGTATTTGAAAAGAGCAGGGGATATGGCGGGCGTATGGCAACCCGCTATGCCGGTAAAGAGAACTCCTCAAAAATGGATCATGGGCTCTCCTATTTTGGTGTAAAATCGAACGAATTTCGTGAGTTTACTGCAGAACTGCTGGACCAGGGTTTGATTCAAACCTGGGGCGATAATTTTGCAGCTTATGATGGCGAAAAATTCCTTGAATCAGCCCCAAATCAATCCAGCGAGGCGCTCTACACCTCCACTGGAGGAATGAATAAAATTGGCAAATACCTGGCCCGATGGGTGGATATTCGCACAGAAACGAAAGTGGGCGGACTCACATATTTTGGAACCAATCGTTCAAAAAAACGTTCCTGGATGATGAACCTGACATCCAGCAATACTTTCGAAGCCGATGCTGTGATTATAGCCCTTCCCGCACCGCAGGCGTATGGAATAATCTCATCAACCATCGATGAAACCAATACTCTGAAGATTGTCCGACAGATTGATGAAGTTTCGTACCAACCGGCATTTTCTTTGATGGCGGGTTATGGAAGTGAGGAAGCACCCGATTGGGAAGGAGTAATCTGCAGAAACAGTCCGCTGGAGTTTATATCCAACGAAAGTTTGAAACGAGATACGCAGGAAACCTCATTTGTGCTTCAAACGTCCGGTGGCTTTACAAAGGAATACAGAGATAGTGATGAAGACACAATAAGCAAAAAAATGCTGGGCGAATTTGCCGAGATTGCCGGAGGTTGGGCTGCCTCTCCCGAATGGCAGCAACTACATTTCTGGCGTTATAGTCGTGCTCAAAAAGTAATAAACAGTCCCTACCTGGAGCTGGAAGATGAGGATGCACCCCTGGCGCTAACAGGTGATTACCTGAACGGAAATACAGTGGATGACTCTTATCGATCCGGGTATATGTTAGCCAATGACTGGGTGAAAAAATTCTGAATGAAATCTTAATCAGGTTCGTTGAAAAATATCAAAGTGAGAAGAGGCTCGTAAACTACCTTCGATTTGGACTCCTTTAAAAAACTTAACCGGTATTTAAAAAAGTATAAATGGATTCTCCTTCTTGGAGCACTCTTTCTAACCGGATCTAATTTCTTTCTAATCTGGATACCGGTACTTATACGTCGGACAATGGATGAAGTCGAGTTGTTGGGAGAAGAATACTCGGCTGAGTATGATTCCATGATGGAAATTCTTTTTTCAAGCGAAGCAGGTGAAATTCTTGCTTATAATTCTTTATTGCTGGTAGGTACTGTTCTGCTCTACGGCATTCTTCTTTTCGCCACCCGGCAAACTCTCATTGTAAGCTCAAGAAAAATTGAGTTTGATATTCGGAATAAGGTGATGGATAAGTTACTTGAGCTTCCGCAACGTTATTTTGCTACAAATACATCAGGTGAAACTTACACCCGGGCTACAGAAGATGTTGCACGGGTTCGTGAGTATTTTGGACCCGTTCTGATGTATACCATCAACACTTTTACAAGAGCTGGATTTATTATCGCAATGATGATTATTGTAAACCCCACGCTAACGTTTTGGGCACTGTTACCGCTGCCATTTCTTTCAGCTTTTGCTTACTGGGTGAGCGGATATATCAATAAATACCAGGTAATCATTCAGGAACAATATTCCAGAATTGCAGGCAAAGCAAATGAGGCGTTCAACAGTATCCGGCTTATTAAAGCCTACAACCGCCAGGAATACGAGCAAGAGAAGTTTGAAAAAGAAAGTGATGATTATCGCGTAAAGAAACTTCGTCTCGATCTTGTAGAATCACTATTTCATCCCACACTTAATTTGTTAATTGGTCTGTCCGTTGTAATTGTGGTTTGGAAAGGTGGTATAATGGTGATAGACGATGCCATTACCATCGGTAACATTGCGGAGTTTGTGATTTATGTTGCGTATTTAACCTGGCCGGTTGCTGCGTTGGGATATACCGTAAATACACTTCAAAAATCTCTGGCTTCCTGGGAGAGAATCAATAATATGCTATCAGAACCGATTGAAATACTGGACAAAGATGAATCTCCGAAGAGAACAATAGGAGAAGTTAACGGTGAGATAGAGTTCAGGAATGTGAGTTTTAAATATCCCGGAACTGATGAATACGCAATTAAGGATGTAAGTATGAAAATTCCGGCTGGAAGTAATGTTGCTATTGTAGGACGAACCGGTGCAGGTAAAACAACACTTGTAAATTTAATTCCCAGGTTGTTTGATCCAACCGAGGGAGAGATTCTCATAGACGGGGTAAATATAAAAGAGTGGAGGCTTCGGGATTTGAGAGATCTGATCGGGTATGTTCCCCAGGAAACATTTTTATTTTCAACAACGGTGAAAGAAAATATAGCTTTCGGTGTTGAAGATGCATCGATGAAACAGATTGAAGAAGCGGCAGATAGTGCAGAAGTATTGCAGAATATTTTGGATTTTGAGAAAAAATTTGAGACACTTGTTGGAGAAAGAGGTATTACTCTTTCAGGGGGTCAAAAACAGAGGACGGCAATAGCCAGGGCTATTATAAAAAAACCCGGCATAGTTATTTTCGACGATTCGCTCAGTGCCGTTGATACAAAAACAGAAGATGCCATATTGGAGCATTTGAGGGTGGAGCTGTCACACGTAACAACAATTATGATATCACATAGAATTTCTACTGTTAAAAACGCCGATACAATTTTTTATATTCAAGATGGTTCAATTATTGAAGCCGGTACTCATGATGAATTAATAGATGGCGAAGGACGTTACTCTGATATGTACCGCAAGCAACTTCTTGAACAAGAATTGGCTCAAATATAAAACACAAAAACGGGGACCTTTTGTTTGAACGGCAAAAGCCCATAAAACATACGGGAGATAAACAATGATTATTGTACCCTTAGGTGTTGCATCTGCAACGCCCACTGCAACCAGACACTTACCATCCGTTGCACTTTGGAGAGAAGGAGATGTACATCTTTTCGACTGTGGTGAAAGCGCTCAAATGAGGATGTTACAGGCCGGGCTCAAACGGTCGAAGATTGAAAATATCTTCATTTCCCATTTCGATATGGATCACTACTCCGGAATGTTAGGACTTCTTTCTACTCTGCAGTTACAACGGCGGGAAAAATCACTCAATATCATAGGTCCGAAAGGAATTAAAGATTATGTTGAGTGGAACCTGAATTTCGCAAATGTTCACCTAAATTTTGACATTAACTTTGTTGAAGTTGAGGAAGATTTTGAGGAAGAACGGGTGGTAGATGAAGATGAATATTATGTAGAAGCCCGACCGCTAAACCATACCACTTTTTGTATTGGCTACCGGTTCCAGGAAAAAGACAGGCCCGGAAAAGTGGATGCTGAAAAAGCTGAAGCGATGGGAATTAGTGAAGATGCACAATATAAAGCTCTCAAAGCCGGCGAAGATGTAGAACTGGAAGACGGCACCATAGTGAAGTCCTACGATATTGTAGGTCACCCACGCCCCGGTGATAGCTTTGCCTATGTGACGGATACGAAATATCATCCCAATGCTGTGGAATTGGCTAAGAATACGAATATCCTTTATCACGAAGCAACATTCAGTGAGTCATTGGCTGAAAAAGCTGCCGAAACGGGGCATTCAACGTCAGCAGATGCAGCTCGGGTAGCTAATGAAGCTCAGACAAAACTTTTGGTTATCGGCCATTTTTCAGCCCGGTATACCAATCCGTTTGTCCTGTTACGTGAAGCACGCGATAAATTCTTTCCAGCCTGGCTTGCTACTGAATTACGGCCTATCTACACCAATCCTTCGCAAGAAAAAGGCATTGTGCAACAGAAGGTCTATATCAAAGAAGCGAACAGCAGTTCGGGCGGTGGTAAGAAGAGTAAGAAACGCAGCCGCAAATCTGATAAAAGTAAGAAGCGATTCAGAAAGCGCAAGAGTTCTTCCTCCGACAGGAAAAGACGAAGTAAAAGCAGCAGTTCCTCGAGCGAACGAAAGCGTAAACGGCCAGACCGAAAGAGAAATGATAATGATGAAAATCAAGGCTCATCAAGGCCGCCAAAGCACATTACGCCGCGAACTCCATTCGATAATTTTGACCGTTTCTAATTAGTAGTGTGTTTTGAGATCTAAACGTGAAACTGAAGCCGTCGACTCTGTATTGATTCGGCGGCTTTATTACTTTTTTAAACCTTACCGTTGGTGGGCAGTGTTTGCCATTGCGCTTACACTTACAGCCTCATACCTGGGAACGGTACGTCCGAAGTTAACCCAGATTGCTGTCGATGATTATATTGTTGACGGTGATATTGAAGGGTTGATGTGGATTATAACATTATTGGTGTTAGCCCTGGTAGGCGAATTTTTAGTACTCATCATCAACACCTACGTTACAAGATGGTTTGGGCAGGGAGTTCTGTTTAATATTCGGAACGCTGTATTTGAAAAAATTCAATCTCTCCACGTTCAGTTTTTCGACAAAAATCCCATCGGCCGGTTGATTACTCGTACTACAAGTGATATTGAAGCTCTGAGTGAGCTTCTCTCTGATGGGATTGTAAATATGGTGGGGGATCTGTTTCGGATATTCTTCATTCTTTTCTTTATGCTCAGTATGAGTTGGGAACTGACCGTTGTTTCCATACTTGTACTCCCGATGCTGTTTTATGCAACGTTTTGGTTTAAAGGGAAGGTTCGTATCGCGTTCCTCGAAGTTCGGGACCAGATTGCCAGGCTGAATTCCTTTGTGCAGGAGCACATTAATGGGATGTCCGTGGTTCAGCTTTTTAACCGTGAAGAAAAAGAGAAAGAGAAGTTTGTAGATATCAATGCGGACCACCGAAAAGCCCACATCAAAACCATATTTTATTTTTCCATATTCTGGCCGCTGGTTGAAGTGTTTGCAAGCCTTGCGATGGCATTGGTGGTTTGGTACGGCGGTGGACGCGCGCTGATGGGAGATGTTACATTCGGTGTGCTCCTGGCTTTTATCCAATACGTTCGACAATTCTTCAATCCCATTCGCGGACTTTCGGAAAAATATAATACACTTCAATCCGCACTGGCTTCATCCGAACGCATTTTCGATGTATTAGATACGCCCAAAAAAGTGAAAGACAGCTCAAAGAGTAAATCTCTGAAGAATGCTAAAGGAGAAATCGAGTTTGAGAATGTGTCTTTCCGGTATAATGCAGATGAAGAGCTTATTATTGATAATGTATCATTCGATGTGCAACCCGGTGAGTTGCTTGCAGTTGTGGGCGCAACGGGTGCCGGAAAAACAACACTGATTAATCTCTTATTACGATTTTATGATATCCAGGAAGGTAAAATATTGCTCGATGGAACAAATATTAAGAATGTATCTTTGAAAGAGTTGCGTTCACAATTTGCCCTGGTACTCCAGGATAATGCTCTATTTTCAGGTACTGTTTTAGAAAATATTACCCTTGGGCACAAAGATATAACGCGGAAACAGGTGATTGAAGCTGCTAAAGCTGTGGAAGCTCACCAGTTTATAAAAAAATTACCGGGTACTTATGATTTTGTACTTCAGGAACGGGGAGCATCGTTATCAATGGGACAGCGGCAATTAATTTGTTTTGTAAGGGCTATGGTTTATGATCCAAAAATTTTAATTTTAGATGAGGCGACATCGAGTGTTGATTCCGAAACGGAAGAACTTGTTTCGCTTGCCTGCAAGAAGATGATGCAGGGGCGAACGTCCATTGTTATTGCTCACCGGTTGTCAACCATTCAGGGTGCAGATAAAATATTGGTGATGCATAAAGGACAGATCCGTGAAACCGGTACACACCAGGAATTGGTGCAAAAAGATGGTGGAATTTATCGAAAATTATACGAGTTACAATACAGAGACCAAGCTGTAAATTCAAAAACAATTGCTTGAACGCAATAATTAAAAAAAGGAGATAAAATGGCTGATTTGAAAGCAAAAGAAGAAGAGTTGAAAGAAACTCTGGAAAAAGAAAGAAAAGAACTAAAAAATACGTATGCGGATATCCGCAAGAAGCTAAAATCCGAAGGTGATCGACTCCAGGGAGAACTCCAAAAGGAATACTCTCATGCCAGGGATTATGTAGAAAAAAATCCTGAAACAGGCGTTGGAGTTGCATTAGCCGGTGGATTACTCTTAGGTTTTGCCATCGCAAAACTTTTTAACAAATAAAGATTAATGAGTCAGATACAATTTGATAAAGTTAAAGAACTCTTTGAGCGCCTTGATGCGCTCAGGGGGTATCTTTGACTATGAGAAACGAAAAGTTCGAATTATAGAATTACAGGAGCAAACCCAGGATCCACATTTTTGGGATGATCCGGATAAAGCCCAGCAGGTAATGCGGGATCTGGATTTCGAAAAAGAGATTATTGAAAAATGGGATGAGCTCGATGAATTGCGCGATAGCATTCAGGTATATAAACAGTTTCTTGATGAAGGTGAAGATGTAATCGACGAACTTGAAGAAGAAATTTTGCGATTTCGGGAGAAACTGAAAGATCTTGAACTGCAAAATATGCTTAGCGATCAGGATGATCATAGAAATGCGATCATAACATTCAATCCCGGAGCCGGTGGAACTGAAAGCCAGGATTGGGGAGTTATGCTATTTAGAATGTACTCCCGGTGGGCTGAAAAAAAAGAGTATGATCTTTCTGTTGTTGAATATCAGGATGGTGATGTAGCCGGTTTGAAAAGTGCCACTATTGAGGTGAAAGGGCCGAATGCCTATGGGTTTTTAAAATCAGAAAGCGGGGTACACAGATTGGTTCGAATCTCTCCGTTTGACAGTAATTCCAGGCGCCACACATCATTTTGTTCCGTTTTTGTCTCGCCCATTGTTGATGACACCATCGAAGTAAATCTGAATGATTCGGATATTGAACTTCAACGATTTCATGCCAGTGGTGCCGGTGGGCAGAATGTAAACAAAGTGGAAACCGGTGTACGGCTCATCTGGACCGGTACACTCTCAGATGGAACAGAGGAACGAGTAGTGGCTGAATGTCAGCAGGAACGCTCCCAGATGCAGAATCGTGAAAAAGCTATGACGATGCTGAGATCGAAGGTCTATGAGCTTGAGAAAAACATCAAAGAGAGAGAAAAACAAAAACTTGAAGATTCTAAAAGCAGCAATGAATGGGGTTCGCAAATCCGTTCGTATGTGTTTCATCCATATAATATGGTTAAAGACCACAGAACAAATCATGAAACAGGCGATGTACAGGGTGTGATGGATGGGGATCTTGACGAGTTTATGAAAGCCTACCTGTTGATGAATACTGCAACAGTCTCCACATGATTACCGTCGGCGTAACAGGAGGAATAGGTTCAGGAAAAACAACTGTCTGTAAAGAATGGGAAAAACTGGGTGCCAAAGTTGTTTACGCTGATGATCTGGCCAAAGAGCTGATGGTGTCGGATAAAAAGCTTAAGAAATCATTGATAAAAGCTTTTGGAAATGAAACGTATCGAGAGGATGGCAGTTTAAATCGGGAACATCTAATCCGGCAAGCTTTTGAGGAGGAAAGGGTTGAAAAGCTGAATGAACTTGTTCACCCGGCTGTGGCCAGGAAATTCAGGGAGATTAGCATGGTGGCTGAAAAAGAAGGGAAAAAAGTAGTTGTTGAAGAAGCTGCTTTACTATTGAATAAGGGCAGGCCACCAGGTTTTGATGTGATTGTAATTGTGAGAAGTAACCGAGAAAATCGTGTAAAAAGAGTCGTGAAAAGAGATTCAGTATCCAGTGAAAAAGTATTAGACAGGCTTAAAAAACAACCAGACTTTGAAGAACTCTTACATCTTGCTGATTACACAATTGAAAATGATGGGACACTCAAACAGCTGAGGGAGAAGTCTATTCAATTATTTTATAATATTTTGGAAAAGTACGGCGAGTAATTGCCTGCTTTATGCAGGATTAGATAAGCGAGATTAGAAATTTACACCTTCAATTTTGATGTCCATTCCTTCACGAATATCATGTTCAAGTGTATATCCTGCACTTACTTCTACCACAAAACGAGCCGGAGCTTCTGACTGAATACTCTGCTGCGAAAAGGGTTGGGTATTTCTGTGAATACGAACGATCTCCATGTCAGAATTCACAAAAATAATATCAAGGGGAAGGGGAGTATTCGCCATCCAAAAACTTCTGGGACTGTCATTTGAAAAGATAAAAAGCATTCCGGAATCATCAGGTAGCTCTGTTACATTCATAAGGCCTTCACTTCGGGAATTATTATCATCAGCCACGGCAACATCTATAGTTGAAATGGTATCATTTTCGGCTCTGATAAATGAAACTTCGCCAATAAATTCTAATTCCCGACCGGTTTCTTTGATCTGATTTTCAGATTGTTGATTGGTATCGTTGCATGATGAAATAAATAATAAGGGAAGTACAGGGGTAAACAAGAAAAATAGGAGTATTCGGTTCATTTAAATTGGTTCTTGTGGATGTTAATACAAATTTTAAGCCGGCAATGAAGCATACTTGTTAACAACTATTTGAAGATCAGCTTAGTTGTAATTTTCTACATTTTAGGTTATTTTTCAAGTCTGTGAAGTGAGCGCCGCGAGGTTCTCACTTTTTTTTGTACTTACAGGTAGTGATACGGATGCAAAACGAGTCAATAGAAAAAATTAAAGAAATTGCTTATCCCATTGTAGAACAAGGGGATACATTTCTTGTAGATGTAGAAATTAAACATCAGAAAGTACCCGAAGTGTGGGTGTTGGTTGATTCTGAAAGCAAAGGTATCTCTTTGGAAACATTTTCTGCAATGAGCAAGAAAATTGGAGATCTGCTGGAAGATGAAAATATATTTCCGAACCAGTACAGGCTCAATGTTTCATCTCCCGGATTGTCCCGGCCATTGTCTGATATGCGACAATATCTGAAAAACAAAGGTCGAACGGCAAGAGTTAAATTTAAGCAGGACGATCAATATCATAAGGTGGAAGGCGTTATCAGGCAAGTAGATGAGAATAAGATATCCGTAGAAACGGACGATAATAACGTGGTAGATATTTCATTCGAAAATATTGTAGAAACAAAAATTATCCCTAAAATTTAGTTTTTAACTTTTTAAAGAAAATTTCTGATGCAAGACGATATTTCTAAGCTCATTATTCAGTCTTTTGCTGAAATAGCAAAAGACAAAGGAATTGATAAGGACCTGCTGCTATCTATTCTTGAGGATGTTTTCAGGACCATGATCCGAAAGAAATATGAATCAGATGAGGCTTTTGAAGTTATTTTAAATGCAGATCGGGGAGAGATTCAAATTCTGCATATCAGGGAAGTTGTTCCGGAAGATGAGTTGACGGATGAGGTCACTGAAATTGCACTTGAAGAAGCTCAAAAGCATGATCCGGATCTTGAATTGTATGATGAGTATGCGCAGGAGATTTCAATTCAGGATTTTGGTCGAAGAGCCGTTACAATGGCTCGCCAGCAGTTGGCACAACGAATACGTGAGATTGAGAAAGATAATATTTTTGAAGATTACTCCGACAGAATCGGTGAAATTGTTTTAGGGGATGTATACCAGGTACGAAACAATAAAGATATCCTGGTCAATCATAATGGTGTGGAATTATTACTTCCCAAAAACGAACAAATCTATAAGGACCGATTTCATAAAGGAGATACCATCCGTGCTGTTGTTGTAGAAGTAAAACGCTACAGCGGGAATCCAACTGTAATTATTTCAAGAACGTCGCCTCTTTTTCTTGAAAGGCTGTTTGAAAATGAAATTCCCGAAGTTTTTGACGGTATCATTGAACTGAGGCGGATAGCCCGGGAACCGGGGGATCGCTCGAAAGTTGCGGTTATCTCTCATGATGAACGGGTTGATCCTGTAGGGGCATGTGTTGGAATGAAGGGAATTCGAATTCATGCTGTAGTGCGTGAGCTTCAAAATGAGAATATCGACGTAATCAACTATAGCGACGACAAGATTGAATTCATTAAACGTGCACTTCAACCGGCTAAAGTTTTAAAAGTTGAATTGAATGAAGACGGGTCACGTGCCAGTGTTCTTGTTCCTGCTGATGAAGTGTCCAAAGCAATTGGAAAGGGTGGGGTTAATATCCGGTTGGCGTCGAAACTTGTGGATGCCGAAATTGATGTATTCCGTGAAGTTGAAGAGGAAGATGATATTGACATCGCAGAATTTGAAATTGATTTCGGGGCTGAAACCATTGATGTTCTTCGGGAAATCGGTTGCGATAGTGCCCGGGCCGTACTTGAATTAAATGAGGAGGAACTGGTACGACGAACAGAAGGCCAAATTACCGAAGAAGAAGCAGAAAGGATTATCGATATCATTGCATATGAATTTGAGGACGAAGAAGATTGATCGTACCTTTAGATTCTAAAAGATTTTTCACTTTTTATAGTATATAAACACGTAACACCCATTTATGACGAAGCAAAAACCAAAAAAGCTATTTAAGGTAGCATCTGAATTCAATGTTGCCACTCAATCCATTGTAGATACATTGAGTGAGAACGGGTTCGATGTAACCAATCGTCCAAACTCCAGCATCACCGAGGAGATGTATGATGTGCTTGAGGGTGTTTATGGTGATGATAAGGAGAAAAGTCTTGAACATGAGAAGGCGAAAGAAGAATATGAAAGTCGCCGGAATCAAATCATGTCGAGCCGGAATGAAAGTGTGACGATTGATAGTCATCTTGAACCAATAGATGATCTGCCACTTGAGCCCGAAGAGGAGGATGAAGGGCCAGAAGCAGAACTTGAACCGGAAGAAGATGAATCTCCGAAAGAAGAGGAGAAAGAGAAAAAAGAGAAGGAAGAAGAACAGGTTTCTGAGGCTAAGGAAGAAGTTACTGAAACTGAAGAAGAAGCAGATAAACAGGAAGATGTTGTTGCTGCAGAAGAAGATTCGGATGAGGACGAAGAGGATAAAACAGATGAAGTAGCAGCTGAGAAAAAGACAGTAAGTGAAGACAAAGAAGAAAAGGAAACTCAGCAAGAAGAGGTCTCTAAAGAGCAAGAAGAAGACGATGATGAGGAAGTTATAGATGAATCAGATGAAGAAGAAGAAGAGGAGGGAGACTCAGAGCAAGAAGCAGACGAAGACGAAGACGAAGAAGAAGATGAAGAATATGAAGATGATGAAGAAGATGAAGAAGATCAAGAAGATGAGGAAGAAGAAGATGATGAAAAAATTGTCCGGGGCCGTGCAAATAAACTGAGCGGAACGAAAGTTCTGGGTAAAGTTGAGTTTTCTCGGGAAAACAGGAAAAAAAGGAAAAAGAGAAAACGCCGGAAAGACCGCCTCGATCCCGATGAGAATTATTCAAGAAAAGACAAGAAAAAGAAATCGAAGAAAGACGACGATAGCTCGGGTAAATCTTCTAAAAAATCTAAGAAGAAAAAATCACGCAGAAGCAGCAAGGTAGATGAGGAGGATGTTGAAAAGAAAATGCGTGAAACTCTCCAGAGAATTAAAGGTGGAGAGACTGTTGGAAGCAAACGTCAAAAACGACGTAAGCAGCGCAGAGAGGAGAGAGAGGAAGAACGTGCTCAGAAGGAGGAACTTGAAGAGCTCGAAGAATCAGTGCTCGAGGTTACAGAATTTATTACTGTAAGTGATCTTGCTGACCTGATGGGAGTAAAAACCAACGATGTGATTACAACATGTATGTCGCTTGGTATGATGGTTTCTATCAATCAGAGGTTAGATGCTGCAACGATTGAATTGGTAGCTGAAGAATATAATTACGATGTAGAGTTTGTTGATGCCGAAGAGATGATTGAAGAGGAGATCGAAGTTGAGGAGGATGATCCTGAAGATCTCAAACCACGATCTCCCATTATTACTGTTATGGGGCATGTTGACCATGGTAAGACATCGCTTCTTGACTATATCCGTAAAGCGAAGGTAGCAGCCGGTGAAGCGGGTGGAATTACACAGCACGTAGGTGCTTACGAAGTTGAAACAGATTCCGGCAAGAAAATTACATTCCTTGATACACCGGGTCACGAAGCGTTTACAGCTATGAGGAGTCGTGGTGCGCAGGCAACAGATATTGTAATTCTTGTTGTAGCCGCTGACGATGCCGTGATGCCTCAGACTATTGAGGCGATTAACCACTCTAAAGCGGCCGGAGTACCGATTGTGGTTGCTATTAACAAGATGGACAAAGAGGGAGCAAATCCTGATAAGATTAAGAGTCAGCTCTCAGAACACGATGTAATTGTTGAGGAGTATGGCGGCAAAAACCAGGTTGCTGAAGTTTCTGCTGAGACCGGCGAAGGCATAGACGAACTTCTTGAAAAAGTATTGATTGAAGCTGAATTGATGGAACTGAAGGCAAATCCTGACCGACTGGCACAGGGAATTGTACTTGAATCCAGAATTGATAAAGGAAAAGGTACTGTAGCGAATATTTTAATTCAGAACGGGACGCTGGAAGTTGGCGACCCATTTGTAGCCGGACCTGTTTTTGGGCGTGTACGGGCAATGGAAAATGAACACGGTCAACGTTTAGAATCAGCTGGTCCATCAACACCTATCCAGTTAACCGGTTTTGATGATACACCGCAGGCAGGTGACCGATTGATTGTTCCACAAGATGAGAAAACTGCAAAAGATATTGCAAATCAACGGCAGCAAATACGTCGTGAGCAATCACTCAGGCAAGTTAAACATCTTACACTGGACGATCTCTCCAGGCGAATGGCTCTCGGAGAAGTTTCTGAATTGAATATCATTATAAAAGCTGATGTGGACGGTTCTATTGAAGCACTTTCCGGTGCTCTGCAGAAACTTAGTACCGACGAGGTTTCAGTCAACATCATTCATACAGGCTCAGGTGCTATAACCGAAAGTGATGTCTTGCTTGCCTCTGCGTCTGACGCAATTATCATTGGATTCCAGGTTCGTCCAACATCCACAGCCCGTAAACTTGCTGAGACCGAAAGTATTGATATTCGGTTGTTCAGTGTTATTTACGATGCGGTTGATGAAGTCCATGATGCACTTGAAGGTATGCTCAGTCCTGAAATTAAAGAAGAGATGAAAGGCCTGGTGACAGTGCGTGAGATATTTAAAATATCACGAGTTGGAACCATCGCCGGCTGTTATGTTAATGAAGGCAAAATACACCGTAATAATCCAATCCGTATTATCCGCGATGGAGTTGTAATCTATGATGGAAATATAGATACTCTTAAACGGTTTAAGGATGATGTAAAAGAGGTACAGGCCGGTTATGAATGCGGTATCAGTATTGAGAACTTCAATGACATAAAAGTAGGTGACGAGTTTGAAAGCTATGAAGTTGTTGAAGAGAAGCGGAAGCTTGAAGATGCCCGCTAAACAGGTTATAAAGATTCTTACCTGACCAAGTAGAAGTTTTAACTCTCAATTAAATGTGGTGAATTATGAGTATTCGAACAGAGAGACTCAGCTCAGTTATTCAAAAAGATATTGGTAAGATTCTTCAACAGGATTATCAGCCCACGGGAACGTTTATTACGGTAACCCAGGTACGCATGACACAGGATCTCTCAATTGCAAAGATTTATCTGAGCGTTTTTTCACCAGACAGAGATGTAAAAGCCATCTATGAAGCGATTGATGATGCACAAGATGAGATTCGATATCAACTTGCATCAAAAATAAGGAACCAGGTTCGGCGAATTCCGGAACTCCTTTTTTATGAGGATGACACCGCTGAATATGTAAATAAGATGGAGCGGCTTTTTAAAAAAGCGCGAGAGGGCAGAGCCGATACAAATGATGGCTCAAATTCTGAAAAAGACATGTCTTAATTCTCTAATCAGTCCATGGCAAAAAACATTATTCCGCTTTCTGATTTGCCAGTGATCGATAAAGAAAGCAGTTCCATTTCTAATAAAGATATTTTTAAAAGCGGTGCTGCAATTCTTTTGGATAAACCTCTTGAATGGTCCAGTTTTGATGTTGTTAAATATGTTCGAAACAGATTACCGGTTAAAAAAGTAGGCCATGCCGGAACCCTCGATCCTTTAGCTACCGGACTCCTGATTTTATGTACCGGTAAAGCCACGCGAACCATATCTCAAATTCAAGCTCTCCCAAAAACATATCGTACTACGATTCAATTTGGAGCATCAACTCCGAGTTACGATTCAGAAACCGAACCCGATGAGCATGCTGAATGGCGCCATATTACAGTAGAAGCGATAAAAAAAGCAATTAAAGAACAATTTACAGGTACCATTACTCAATTTCCTCCGGCATACTCAGCTATACGCGTGAAGGGGCAGCGACTCTACAAAAAAGCGCGAAAAGGGGAGGAGGTTGAATTACCACCACGTCAGATATCGATTCATTCCGTAGAAATAGAAGAGGTTTCCCTCCCCGAAATTTCGGTTTGCATTCATTGTGGTAAAGGCACATATATTCGATCTTTTGCACATGATCTGGGAATCGCACTGAACAGCCGCGCACATATTAAACGGCTCAGAAGAATTGATATCGGAGAATTTTCAGTTGACAGTGCACTCACTCCTAAACAATTTGATGAACGCATAGAATAGAAAAATGGCTAAAATTGTATTTCTTAATGATGTTCAAAGAGATCCAAAAACGGTGTTGACTGTGGGCACATTCGATGGCGTACATGCAGGCCATAAAGTACTTGTGAACCGCGTGATAGATCTGGCTGAAAAGGAAGAGGATGCAAGAAGTGTAATCGTTACGTTTGATCCTCATCCAAGAGATATAATCAACCCGGGCCAGGCCGGTATAAAGTTGTTGAGCTCTCTTGATGAACGCAGTGAATTACTGGCTGATTTGGGAGTTGATGAGATGGTCGTTATTCCATTTGACCGTGATTTCTCGCTATTGACATCTGAAGAATTTGTAAGAGAGATCATTTGGGAGAAAATTGGTGTATCTGATTTTGTAATTGGATACGATCATCAGTTTGGCCGAAATCGAGAAGGTACGATTAATACAGTTCAGGAATTGGGACAAGAGTTAGGGTTTAAAACTCATATAGTGTCTAAGCAGGAAGTTGGTGATAGAACAGTTAGCAGTACAGCCATACGAAATGCCATTCATGAAAAGGGTGATATGGAATTGGCAGCTTCACTTTTGGATAAATATTATATTCTTAATGGTACAGTAGTTCATGGTGATAAACGCGGTAAAAAAATTGGATTTCCTACGGCGAATATAAAACCTCAAAACGACAAAAAAGTTATTCCAAAAAAGGGTGTATATGCTGTTTGGGTACGATATGAAGACTCATTTCTATAAGGGAATGATGAATATTGGGCAGCGTCCAACATTTGAGGATGACACCATAACACTTGAAGTACATATTCTTGATTTTGACAAAGAGATTTATGGTAAAGAGATACAGTTACAGTTTGTACAACGCATCCGGGATGAACAACAGTTTGAGGGAGTAAAGGATTTAATAAATCAACTTGAAAAGGATAAACAGGCTGTACTTTCTGTTTTAGAAAATAGCTCTCCGAATATTGCAAAACACTTGAAATAACTTTATTTTAAAAAGCTATATTAGACCAAGTAAAATTTTATAAACCTGAAATGAGTATTACAAAAGAAAAGAAACAAGAAATTATTGATAATTTTGGTGGTTCCGCAGAAAATTCGGGATCAACTGAAGCACAGATTGCAATTTTTACTGCTCGAATTAACGATTTAACGGAGCACTTGAGTGAAAATAAATTAGATCACTCATCACGACGCGGCCTGCTAAAAATGGTTGGTAAAAGAAGACGTCTTCTCAATTACCTGAAAGATACTGATATCGTTAAATACCGGGAATTGATTAAGGAACTTGGTATTAGAAAATAAGCATCTCCAATAAGGCACGTTTTATTAACGTGCCTTTTTTTATATCCTCAAATATCACCAGCTTACCACTCGGTATTTGTTTGATTTGCTTTAAAAAAGGATATTACATTTGAAAATTAAGACGAAAGAAAAAATAGATTTATGAAAGAAGATTTTAAAAGTGTTGAGTTTGCACCCGGAAAAACACTATCTGTTGAAACGGGAAGACTTGCAAAGTTAGCTGATGGAGCTGTAATGGTTCGCATGGGCGATACGATGGTGTTGTGTACAGTTGTAAGTGCAAAAGAACCAAAACCCGGACAAGACTGGTTTCCATTGGTTGTAGACTTACGAGAAAGCTTTTCAGCCGGCGGAAAATTTCCGGGTGGATTTATTAAGCGGGAAGGTCGTCCATCAGAAGGAGAGACACTTGCCAGCCGTTTGATTGACAGGAGTTTACGACCTCTGTTTCCAGACGGATACTACAACGATACCCAGGTAATTTGTCAGGTATTTTCATCTGACGGACAAAACGAAGCCGATGTACTGGGAGCACTGGGTGCGTCTGCTGCAATTCATATTTCAGATATTCCTTATGCCGGACCAATGGCACAAGTGAAAGTTGGCCGAATTGATGGTGAATTTATTATCAATCCAACCATCGATGAGCTGAAAGAGAGCGAGATGGATCTGATTGTTGCCGGTACAGCCGAAAGCGTGATTATGATTGAAGGAGAGATGGAAGAAGTTAGTGAAGGTGAGATGCTGGCTGCCGTAAAAGAAGGGCATAAGGCAATTGCCAAGCTATGTGAATTCCAGGAAGAACTCCGAAATGAGTTTGGAGTGGAAAAACGAGAGTTTGAGGCTCCGGTTGCTGATGAGAGCCTGAAAACTAAAGTTGAAGAATTGGCTGCTGATAAAATTAACGAGATCGTTAATATTGGCCTTGGCAAGGAGGAGTACAACGGTCGTCTTAAAGAGGTTAAAGATGCAGTTATTGAGGAGTTGACGGCAACTGAAGAGTATGAGGAAGCGGGGGATGAAATCTCAGATCTTCTCAGCAAAATAGAGAAGCGGGAACTCCGTAATATGATCCTGGAGAAAAAACGACGTATTGATGGAAGATCACCTGAAGATATTCGTGATATCTGGACTCAAGTGGGATATCTGCCTCGTGCTCATGGATCAGCTGTCTTTACACGTGGAGAAACACAATCACTGGTTTCAGTTACTCTTGGTACCAAACAAGATGCTCAATCGGTCGATACGCTTTACTTTGAGAAAGACAAGACCTTTTATCTTCACTATAACTTCCCGCCATTTTGTGTTGGGGAATCAGGTTTTATGAGAGGACCCGGCCGAAGAGAAATTGGTCATGGTCATCTTGCAGAACGTGCATTGAAGATGGTGCTTCCGAAATTTGAAGACTTCGGATATGTAATTCGGGTTCGTTCAGACATTTTAGAATCTAACGGTTCATCCTCTATGGCATCTGTTTGTGGTGGTTCCATGGCTTTGATGGATGCGGGAGTTCCCTTACCAAAACCGGTTGCTGGAATTGCAATGGGTATGATTGTTGGAGATGACAACAGCGTAGTACTTTCTGATATTCGCGGCGAAGAAGATTTCATGGGAGACATGGACTTCAAAACAGCCGGAACAGCTGACGGTATTACCGCTACCCAGATGGATATGAAAGTTCAGGGTATCAGCTTTGAAATTCTCGAAGAAGCACTTGAGCAAGCCAGAACTGGCAGATTGCATATCCTCGAAAAAATGGCTGAAACAATTTCCACAGGTCGAGAATCTATCTCTGACTATGCACCCCAATTTATCAACATGACAATTGACGGCGACAGTATCGGTGCGGTGATTGGACCTGGTGGTAAAGTGATTCAAACCCTTCAGAAAGAAACAGATACAGAGATCTGGATCGAAGAAGACGAAGAGGGCAAAGGACAGATTACAATATCTGCCGACAGCCTGGAAAAAGCTGAAAATGCCAAGAAACGAGTCCAGGCAATTGCTGGTGAGCTTGATGAAGGAGCAACTTATGAAGGAACAGTGAAAGCGATTAAAGAGTACGGGGCATTTGTTGAAATAGTACCCGGAAAAGAAGGATTGCTTCATATTTCTGAGTTGAACCACAGCCATGTGAACAAAGTTGAAGATATTCTTTCAGTAGGGGATACCGTTAAAGTAAAACTTCTGAAAGTTGAGCATGGCGGTAAACTTCGACTTTCAAGGAAAGCACTGCTTCCAAAAGATGGCGAATAATAAATCAGCCATTTAGTACTTATTTCAAAGCGACTTCAATATTTGGAGTCGCTTTTTTTTATTTTAGGCTATTGCTACTCAAATCTGAATGTTATGTATAAACAGATCATTGGCTGCCTGATTCTTTTTATGTTGATGTTCCTGCAGATTACCGTATCCGTGGCACAGGATGGGAAAAGCCGGGAGGGTGCTTTTATTCGCTCTTTGGTTGTACCCGGTTGGGGACATTACTATGTAAATCAGGAAAAATGGAGGAGAGGACAGGTTCACCTCGGTGCTGAAATAGCTCTGATTGCCTCTTATTTTGGGTTCTCAACCCGGGCTAAAAATCTTGAAAATCAATATGAAACATTGGCATTATTAAAAGCAGGTGTTTCGATTTCAGATCGCAGCCGTTCCTTTCAATTAGCAATGGGTGATTTTAATACACTCAGGGAATACAATGAGTATCAATTGCGAAGCAGAAACTGGAACAGGCTTTATGAGGATCAAACAGAAAACAGGTGGAATTGGAAAACCACAGAAGACCGTAATAAATATAATGATCTCCGTTCAGATGTAGACCGTGTTGAAAATCAGTTACCGGCAATTTTAGGATTGATGGTCGTGAATAGAGTTATAAGTGCATTAAGTGCATACAATCGTGCCAAGACACAACTAAATGTTCCTGAAATGACACTTATGCCTGTAATGATAGATGAAAAAAAGGTAGGAGTTACTGCCAGGTTAACCCTGAACTTTTAATTACTGATTAGTACAGATGGCCAACCGTTATAAATTAACATTTGAATACGATGGTACGAATTTTAATGGCTGGCAAAAGCAACCCGAAGGACGAACAGTTCAGGAAGTTATAGAAAAAGCTTTGACAATTTTTTACCAAGAGGAAATTGTTATCAAAGGGCAAGGCAGAACGGACTCAGGTGTACACGCAAGGGCTCAGGTTGCACATGCTGATTTACCAGCATCATACAGCATATCTCGCCTTCACAGAGCTTTAAGTGGGCTTCTGCCAAAAGATGTAGCTCTTATTAAAGCAGAAAAGGTTAATGACAATTTTCATGCACGCTTTTATGCGAAAACCCGACAGTATGAATACCTGGTTTTGGAAAGGCCCTCTCCGTTATTGAGAAATTTTTCATGGTACGTATTCAAGCCTATTTCGCTTGAATTACTATTTGAATGTGCAGAAGTGATTCTGGGAGAACACGATTTTATCAATTTTTGTATTCCGCCCGATGAATCTGAGATGACCACAATCTGTACCATCAACAAAAGCATTTGGAAAAAGGAAGATTACAAACTGACCTATGAAATTGAAGCGAATCGTTTTTTGCGACATCTTGTACGTCGCTTAGTCGGCGCAATGATTCAAGCTTCAGTTGGAACAATTTCGAAGGAACAATTCGGCAATCTTCTATCCGCAAAGGAGGTAAACCGAAAAGGCCATACTGCACCGGCAAAAGGCCTTACTTTAACAAATGTTAATTACTAATCCGGTTCACCCACCAATTACCTGAAGTGATATATTTATCTATTCTTGCTTAATTCGGTCTAAGCTACCGGTACTTTTTCATCTTTAAAAGCTTCTCGAGGAGTCAGGCCAAGAGTTTCAAACATCACTTGATCTTCACTCAGGTCATTATTGCAAGTGGTAAGAAGTTTCTCGCCTGTAAATATGGAATTGGCCCCGGCCATGAAGCAGTGTGCTTGCTCCTCCATGCTCATATTTACTCGCCCTGCTGAAAGACGAACCATAGATTTTGGCATAGTAATTCGAGCTGTGGCAATCATACGTGCCATCTCATGCCAAGGTACTTTCGGTTGATCTTCCATCGGAGTTCCTTCTACAGCAATCAAAGCATTAATTGGAACAGATTCCGGATGTATGGGCATAGTAGACAGGTTGTGTATTAACTCAATTCGATCCCGATGGGTTTCTCCCATACCAATGATACCCCCACAACACACGGAAATATTATTGTCACGAACTTTTTGGAGCGTGTCAAGTCGATCCTGATAAGTTCGGGTAGAAATAATTCGATTATAAAACTCTTCGCTGCTATCCAGGTTATGATTGTATGCATACAGGCCGGCATCTTTCAGCTTTGAGGCTTGATCATCGGTTAGCATACCAAGTGTACAGCAAACCTCCATATCCATATCAGTAATTTCTCTGACCATCTCAATTACTCGATCAAAATCTTTATTTTTACGTGCATTGCGCCATGCAGCTCCCATACAAAATCGTGTGCTTCCGGCATCCTTGGCTTTTTGAGCTGCAGATAGAATCACTTCTGAATCAAGCATTTTTTCAGCATCCACTTCTGTTTGGTAGCGGGCTGATTGAGGACAGTAGGCACAATCTTCAGGGCATCCGCCGGTTTTTATCGACAAAAGAGTACACACCTGAACTTCTCCGGTTTCGTGGTATTCCCGGTGAACAGTTGCAGATCTGTAAATAAGTTCTAAAAGTGGGGAGTGGTAGATCTCTTCAATTTCGGACAGTGACCAATCATTTCTTATTGTGTTCATATTTCTTTGGGAAATAGGTTTTATATAGTGTAGGTTAGGCTGTTAAATGAGTTATATTATCGATGATATTCTGCTTTCTTCAAAATAACTTTTCTGAGGATGAATATTAACAAAAAAGATGAATTTCTTATCTCAGGGAATACTCCATTTTGTATTGACGTTCCATATAAATTAATTGAAACGGGACAAAAGAATACAGCAAAACCTCTGATTGTTTATCTGCACGGATTTAATGATAATATTGAGGGTTTCAGGAGTAGGTGTTCCCAAATTGTTCGCAAATTTGAAGCGTATCATCTATTCATCCGAGGCCCATATCCATTGTATGAGAAACGAAGTGCAAAGAAGGCAAAAGATTGGGGAGCATCCTGGTATCTTTACGATGGGGATCAAAAGCAGTTTTTATCATCCCTGGAAAAAACCTCAGGATTCCTTGATCATGTTATTGATGAATTGAAAAATTCAGTTGATTATAAGCGCCTTTGTTTAATTGGATATTCCATGGGTGGATATCTGGCTGGATATTATGCAATGACAAGAACTAAATCTGTACATGATTTGATTGTTGCAGGTGCCAGAATAAAAACAGAAATTTTAAATGAAGATTGGGAATTAATTTCGCATTTAAATATACTTGCACTTCACGGTAAACGTGATAAATTAGTTGACTATAAACCGCAAAGAAGCGAAATTAAAAAAATGGTTGATCATGGCATTCATGCAGACTTTAAACTGATTGATCAAAAACATATTTTTAATGATGATTTCATTAGTTTGATTTGTGATTGGCTGCAAAAATCGCTGATTCATAAATACAATCATGTAGATTAACTAATCTGTTCATCAATGATTAAAATTCCGATGTATATATGGAAAAATTAGAAGGGCTAAGATTTCTCGTAATTGAAGATGATCCAACTGTCAGGCTACTCGTAAAAAAAGCTCTCGAAAATCATGGGGGAGATATAGTTGAGGCAGATACTGTTAAAAAAGGTGTAGAAAAGGCCAATAAAAACGATTTCGACATGATTGTTTTGGACTTACGCCTGCCGGATGGTACCGGTTATGATGTTTGTGTAGATCTGCGGGAAAACGATATAACTACACCAATTTTAGTTCTGTCTGCCGAGCAGGAAACCAATATGAAGGTTAAAATATTGAATGTTGGTGCAGATGATTACCTTACAAAACCATTTAGTGTTGAAGAGCTCTTAGCGCGTATTGAAGCAATCCACAGGCGTGCAAACTCGCAAGAGGGCAATGAAAGAGAGTTGAATTGTTACGAAATGGAAATTGATCTTATTGAAAGAAAGATGGTAATTAACGATGCCGAAGTTGATTTAACCAACAGTGAGTTCAATTTACTGGTTTACCTTGTTCGTAATAGTGGACGGACTATATCGCAAGAGGAGTTGGCAGAAAATGTTTGGGGAATTGATTTCAATACGCAAACCAATTACATCAATGTTTACATCAGTTACCTGAGGAAGAAAATCAGGAAACATTCAGAATTTGAATATATCCGAACAGTTCGAAAGAAAGGATTTAAAGTAGTATGTGGGCCGGATAGTGATGAAGATGAGTCATAGCCCTGTACCTCACCAATCTTAAAAATTCAATAAATTCTTAAGAATCTTAGTTAATGTAAGAGAGAGGCTCGTCTACTGATGTGGGTTTATTACGTTTAAAGAGTAAATATTCTTCCGGAGTTACATCAGCTATCAGATAGTTTAGGGGATCAATCGGACGATCATTAACAAGCACTTCATAATGAAGATGAGGCCCTTCAGTCAGACCCGAATTTCCTGTATACCCAATTAGATCTCCTCGTTTTATTTTTTGACCAGCCCGCAAGTTTTTAACAAAATTAGATAAATGAGCATAACGGGTGACAAAGCCAAATCCGTGATCAATCTCAATAAGGTTTCCAAATGTTCCTTTTCGGTCCGCAAATTTAATCACTCCATCACCGGTTGCATATACTTCTGTGGCAACATCTGCCCGAAAATCAATACCTTCGTGCATCCGTTTATAGCGCAGAACCGGGTGAATTCTCATTCCGTAACCACTTAGAATAATTCCGTTTACCGGACGGATAGCTGGTATGCTTTTTAAACGCTTTTGGTTTGTATTGTAATAATTTTTTACCTCGGTGAAAGATACTTTTTGTATCCCCAGTCTTCGCTCCAAACGGTCTAATTTGGATGCCGTACTTCTCAATATCTCGGACGTATCTTCGCTGTAATAGTCAAATTCGGAATATGAATCAGAACCACCGGTACCCGCCATTCTGAGATCCTCAGTTATAGGATCGAGTCCTAAAATTGTTCGGTACATTTCATTATCGAGTTCCGAAATTGTCTTGAGTTGTTGTTCAATCTCTGTGATGGAAGATTCAGCTCTCTCTAACTGCTCAACAAGAGCTCGATTTTCATCTTTCAGCATAATTTCGGCCGGAGTGCCCACAAAATAGGTAAGTAATGCAATACCAAATGTGGCTAAAACAATCCCATTAATTAGCCAAAAAGAGATAGAGTGAATGAGCTTTTTTTTCAGGTTGTATTCTATAGGTACAAACTCGCAGCGTTCCGAGTCGTAGTAGTAGTGATTTTTTTTGGCCATAGAAAAAATAAAAACAAAGAGATCCAGTTAGATTTTAAAAGTTAGCCTTTTAGGCCGTAAAATAAAAATGAGTATTATCCAATATACTACTCAAAATCGCCTTCAAAATATTCAACAGCACGTCTTGGCATATCGTGCCTGTTGTTTTTATCAGCTATGTGTTTTTTTATTTTTTTCTGAAATTCTTCTGCTGCATCATAACCGTAATGTTTTAGAAGATAGTTCATAGCAATTACTTCGGCTATAACGGTTATATTTTTTCCCGGAGTAATTGGTAGATGGATGAGTGGAATTTCCGTTCCTAATATTTCAACCGTATCATGATCAAGCCCTGTTCGGTTCAGGTTTTCTGTATCTTCCCACAGGGAAAGTTCTAAAATCACTTCAAGCCGCTTCTGGTACCGAATAGAGCGTATTCCAAACATGCTCATAACATCAATAATGCCCAGCCCGCGAATTTCCATAAAATGCTTATTCATTTCGGTGGCGGAAGCAAGCAATACATTTCTTTTTTTGGTAAGCATTACAACATCATCCGAAACCAGGCGATGGCCACGTTCAACCAGATCCAATGCCACTTCACTTTTCCCTAAACCGGATTTTCCACTAATCAGGATTCCAATTCCGTAAACATCCACCATGGTACCGTGTAGCATGGTTTGAACAGCAAAATAGTCTTCCAGGAAATCACGGAGCAAGTACATAAATTTGGTGGTTTCCAACTCTGTACTGTAAACAGGTATTTTTTTGTCTTCCGCCATTTTAAGAAGTTCTTTATTAAGTTCATTTCCACTTGTAATGAAAATGACAGGCAGGTCGAATGAAATTAATTTATTGAACGATTTGGATCGTTCAGTATCGGTTAAATTTCTAAGGAAATTACATTCAGTATTTCCAATAATCTGGATTCGTTGGTAGGTAAAAAGATCTGTATAACCGGCAAGAGCCAAGCCCGGACGATGTAAATCAGCCTCTTTTACTAATTTTTTTTCGGAATAAGAGTCACCAGCACAGGCTTCTATATCAATCTGAATTCGTTCTCTTAGTTTCTCTACCAGGTAGGATACCTGGATATCTTCACGAATGGGTATGGCTTCCTGGTTGTATAAAGACATTGGCTCTATTTCCGGTTCAAAGTCATTATTTAATAATTAAAAACCGCACGTCAAGTGCCACTTCTATAGTAGCTACCTGAGCGTGCGGTCATTCAAAGATCAATATCTTATTGATGTTCGTAATGTTTGGTTTTGTATTTTCTTAATTGTCTTACTGCATTATCCACGGCGGCACCCATCGCTTGTTCGTAGCTGGGTGCTTCTTCAGATAAATTAATAAGTGTTCCGGGTACTTTTACATTCAATTCAGCAATTGAGGGATTGTCATCATCATGGCCGGGTTTCAGGATAATATCGCACATAATTATTTTATCGAAAAACTGATCGAGTTTTTCTACTGCGCTCAAGCAAAATTCCTTTAAATCCGGACTGCTCTGAAAGTGTCTTGCTGTGAATGTAGTTTTCATAGTTACCTCCTTTAGGATTTGTTTTCTGCCCTTGGATGGGCTTGACTGTAGATTTTTTGTAATCGTTCTACACTTGTATGTGTATATATTTGGGTTGATGCAAGATTTGCATGCCCAAGAAACTCTTTAATTAAACGTATGTTTGCTCCGGCATCCAGCATATGAGTTGCAAAACTGTGGCGAAGCGTATGCGGACTTTTTTGAGTCACTTCACTAACTTTTAATAAATATTTTTTGATGATTCTCTGAACCATTCGCGGATATATTCTTTTGCCGCCAACAGACAAGAAAAGTGCTTTCTTGTCTTCGTTTGTAGTATCAGAAGTAAAAAGTAGTCCTCTTTGTTCCAAATGATTTTCAATAGCATCTAATGCTTTTTTCCCAAGAGGTACAATACGCTGTTTGCTCCCCTTGCCAAAAACGGTTAATTGTTTTTGATGCACTTGTATATCCTTCACATTCAAATTCGTAAGTTCACTTAATCGTATCCCGGTTGAATAAAAGAGTTCCAGAATGGCTCGTTCCTGGATTGTGGCTGGATCTTTCTCATTGGCAAGTTCCATCATTTCATTAATTTCGCTGGCCTGGATGGTTGTAGGCAACCGCTGTTCTTTTTTTGGGATGATCAATAAGTGCGCAGGATTTTTTGAAATATAGCCTCTTTTATAGCAGTATTTAAAAAAAGAACGAACGGCAGCTACCTTTCTTGCAATGGTATTTCTGGCCATCCCTTTTTCCGTAAGCTCTCCCAGCCAAAGCCTGATGATCAACCTGTCAATCTCCGATATATCCAGTTTATCAGCTTCTTTGCTTAGGTCACGGGATGCAAAATCAAGGAGCTGATTGAGATCATTTTGGTACGAGGTGATGGTGTGATTGGAAGAATTGCGTTCTATTTTCAAATACTTAAGATATTTCCTGATCAGCTCCTCCATCTACTTTAATATGCAACCTTAATTAATAAAAATAAACAACTTTGATAAGATTGATTTTATACCTCTCGTCCTTTCCAGGAAGTTGTTCTGCCACTATAATAATCCCTGATTTTTACAATTGCCAACACTTGAAACCAAAAAACAGCCAATGGGTGTGTAAATGCAAATAATGGATTTATTTGATACCAAAGTGAAAGGGTTAATCTTTCTAAAAGAATAACAGAGATACATGCTACAGAGAGGAAAAAAACAGCCGGATCGAAAATAAAGAACGATATGAAAAATGTAACAAAGGGGAGTACAAAAACTATCAAATGCAGAAGACCTGATGCAATGAATAAGGGAATGTTGTTATTGAATCCCAATAGAAAGTTTTTTCTCAGTCCTTCAAAAATTTCCTTTCCGTTGTGGTACATCCGGCAGGCGATGGAGCCGATACCGTTGAACATACGTAAGGTGTACCCATTCTTCTTGATGATTTTTGCGAGTTCAACATCTTCAACGACTTCTGTTTTTACAGATTTATGACCGCCTATTTTTTCATAAATATTACGCCTGAAGGCAAGACATTGTCCGCAAGCGGCTGCAAATTTAGGTGCCATTTTTTTTCTAAGCTTTTTTGGCATCCAGCGCGGGTTTCGGTATACATAAATAGAGGGAAGAAGGGTAAACAGTGTATAAAATATGACTGGTATTACGGTCTGTTCCCAAAATGTAACCAGTTTTTGACGGGGCCACACTGTGAGCATATCCAATCTGTAGTGATTCATTGAATACACTGTATGTTCCAGGAAATGTGGTTCTACCTCAGTGTCGGCATCGAGGAATACAAGAAGCTCTCCGTCTGACTTTTTTGCCAACTGATGACAAGCCCAGGGTTTACCCAGCCAATCATCGGGTTTCTCTTTACCGCGGCGGACGAAAAATCTATCAGGATACTTTTTTTGATAAGAGTCAGCAATTTCGAACGTCCGGTCTGTGGATTGATCATCCAAAACATGTACATCATAATTTAACCATGTTTGATTTTCGAGAGATGAGAGTAAGTTCCCAACGGTTTCCTCTTCATTTCTGGCGGGAATACAGACAGAAACCTTAGATTTATCGCCGGATGCTGGAGATGCTGAGAGTGGCGTCAGTTCAAACCGATTTCGAATAAAAATCAATGAAGTAACAAGCAGATAAAATAAAGCGAAAAAGAGAAGCCAGGTTATTATTTGTAATGCCATGGTATAGTAGTTAAAATATCATATACGGTACAGAACGAAACCGGTACATTTACCATTCTTTTTTTGCTATGAATATAATATCGAATTACTCAAAGGATACGAAAACAGAAAAAAAGGTACCTGGTAGTTATGAATGGTGGTATTTTGATGCCCAATCATCAGACGGGTATAAATTTGTAATCATATTTTATGAAGGCAATCCATTTTCGCGAAGATATATACTCGCTCAGGAAAATGATTCTTCAGTAGTAGCTGAACAATATCCGGCAATAAGTATCTCAGTTTATAAAGATGATAAGCCAATCTACTATTCATTCACAGAGACAAATTTTCAAGCAGCGAAATTTTCCAGTGAACTGCCGAAAGGGAATGTTGGAAAAAATCAGTTTGAAAGTAGTAAGAATCAGACTCGGCTTGAATATTATATTCATCTAAATCAAACTCTTTCAAATGGTGATTCAATCAAGGCAAATTTGATTTTTAGTGCCGATCAGGAGTCTCAACCATTCTACCCTTCATCCGAGAAGCATAGCGAAAATCATGAGTGGAATCTTGTGATGCCATCAAGCTATGTAAAAGGAGATATTCATCTTTCCGGTTATTATAAAGAAGATATCGAGTTTAAGGGGCTCGGATATCATGATCATAATGTAGGTTTTGAGCCAATGAAAGAGAGTTTTAAGGAGTGGTATTGGGGGCGTTATCATCTGGAAAACTCAACCTTTGTCTATTATTTGATGAATAAAAAAGATAAATGGGAGAAAAAGGCATGGCTGATTGATAAAAGAGGGGAGATCGTACGATGTAATGATGTTCGGATGTCGAATCACGGTTTATCCATTTTTGGACTCAGGACTGCACGTGTCATTCAGGCTCAATCGAAGGGTTCTGAACTCTATGTTCAATTAGATGAAACACTGGACAGTGGTCCTTTCTATCAACGATTTGGCGGACGATTGCTGATGAAATCTACTGAAGGTGTTCAAGAATCCAGGGGAATATCAGAATATATTAAACCGGAAAGAATTTATGACAAGAAGTACTGGCCGATAGTCAATATGAGAATTGCATATCCGGATGAGCAACACTGGGTACAGAAAAGTCCGGTTTTGTATCGCTGGACATGGTAAAATTAACTTCAGCAGATGTTCAGGAGCTTACAGCCCGTTCAATCCTGTCTTTGAGAGCGGGGATTATATGGTGAATTTTATCTTCTTCAAACGGTTCAATAAAGATCGTTTTACAACCAAGATGATCGGCCGTTCGAAAATGATCATATAGATCTCGGGCAAGGGATGAATAATCCTTATTGTACGAGTAAATATTATTAAGATTGGATGATTCAATCTCGTTAGAATGGAGAAGAATATAACTCTCTGAATTATTGATTTCTGAAATGGGATGATCTAACCAACGCACCGATGCCCTGGGTTTATAATGCGTGAATCGGGTACCGGGACTTTTCTTACCTGAAGTTTTATCAGTCGCATCTAACATATTTACTTTTTTTCCAAGCACCTTTTCAATCATTTTTGCATCGATAAATCCGGGACGCAAAATCGTTATTGAATCACTGCTTAAATCAAGTACAGTGGATTCCAGCCCCAGTTTGGATGAGCCACCATCAAGAATAGGCAGGTCCGGCCCAAAATCCTCAACGATATGTTTGGGGTTTGTTGGACTGGGTCTGCCTGATTTATTAGCACTCGGAGCCGTTAACGGGCCGGTTTGTTTGATGAGAGAGAGTGTCAATGAATGATCCGGCATACGCACAGCTACTGTATCTAAGCCGCCGGTAACGATATCGGGAACGCTGTTTTTCTTTTTCAGAACCATGCTTATGGGTCCCGGCCAAAAATGATCGGCCAGTTTCTGCAGGTCATCCGGAATTTCAATAACGAGATTTTTCAACTGTTCCAACTCAGAGATGTGAACAATTAAGGGATTGTCAGCAGGGCGCTCTTTTTGGTCAAATATTTTTTTTATGGCGTTTACATTAAACGCATCGGCAGCCAGCCCGTAGACAGTTTCGGTAGGGATTGCAACGGTCTCTCCTTTATTGATTAATTCCGCAGCTTTTTTGAGAGTCACGTTCATGCCGGTTCCGTTTCAGCAACTTTTGTGTTTCGAAGCGTTTTCAGATATTCAATCGCCTCATCAACATCAGCAATATTTGATATGACAAATGTAACTGCATCATTCTTTTGAACAACCTGGTACGGGTAGGACTCAAGACTTTGGATTTTTTTCATTGTGTTTTGGAAATGTCCCTCATCGTAAAAATGTTCCCCGAGATTACTTTTGTTTTTAGGACAGAGCAGCCACATTCTGTCCGACCGAACAGTTACTTTTTTGAAAAATAACCGTGATGCAAGTAACTTAATTTTTGCAGCTTTCATCAGGTTTAAACCGCTGTCGGGCACCTCACCAAACCGATCCTCCAGTTCATCTTTCCACTCATCAATCTGTTCAAGATTTTCAACCTCAGAGAGCTTCCGGTAGAGGTTCAGCCGCTCGACACTGTCTTGCACATAAGAGTTTTTGAGATAGGCAGAAAGGTCGAATTCCACTTTAGTATCAGGGTAATCTACTTGTTTTTCTTCGTTCTTGAAGAGTGCACTGTATTCTGTTTCTTTCAGTTCGCGAACTGCATCATCCAGGATTTTAGTGTAGAGTTCAAAACCAATATCCGAGATATAGCCACTTTGCTCAGCCCCCAAAATATCACCTGCGCCGCGAATATCGAGATCTCTCATGGCAATGTTAAAGCCCGATCCCAAATCTGAAAATTCCTCGAGTGCGGTCAGGCGTTTTCGAGCTTCCGGCGAGAGAGTATTCACAGGAGGTGTAATTAAATAGCAATATGCTTTTCGGTTAGACCGCCCCACACGTCCTCTTAACTGGTGTAGTTCAGACAGTCCAAAATTATTTGCATTGTTGATAATCATGGTATTTGCATTAGAAATATCAATTCCATTTTCAACAATATTGGTGGAAACGAGTACATCGAATTTGTTGAGATAAAAGTCTTGTATAATCTTTTCGAGCTTTTTTCCTGACATCTGCCCATGAGCAAATCGAACGCGAATATCGGGTACAAGTTCACGAATCATCCCGGCTACTTCTTCGATATTTTTCACTCGGTTATGAATAAAAAAGATCTGGCCGCCACGGGAAACTTCCTGCCCAATGGCATCGCGAATCAAAGACTCATCAAAACTGTGAATTTCGGTGTATACAGGCTGCCGGTTTTGGGGAGGAGTATTAATGATACTCAGGTCCCGTGCCCCCATCAGGGAGAACTGCAGTGTTCTTGGGATTGGTGTAGCTGTAAGAGTCAGCACATCAACCGTAGCCCTGAACTCTTTTAACTTTTCTTTTACTGATACACCAAACCGCTGCTCTTCGTCAATCACCATCAACCCGAGATTCTTAAATTTCACATCTTTCGATACAATTCGATGTGTTCCGATCAGGATATCCGTTTTACCCTCTTTCAGATCTTTGATAATCTGCTTCTGTTCGGCCCTGGTTCTGAATCTCGATATGACTTCTACGTTAACCGGAAACTCCTCCATTCGTTTGCTGAATGTTTTGAAGTGCTGATCGGCCAAAATAGTTGTGGGAACCAGTACGGCTACCTGTTTCTGATCCATTACCGCTTTAAAAGCGGCGCGGATGGCAACCTCTGTTTTGCCAAATCCAACGTCGCCGCAGATCAGGCGATCCATCGGCTGTGAAGATTCCATATCATTTTTTACAGCATTGATAGCGTCCATCTGATCGGGTGTTTCCTCGAATTCAAAACGCGCCTCCATCTCGGTTTGCCAGGCGTTATCAGCAGAAAATTCAAAAGCATCTTGTGCCTTTCTTTTGGCATAGAGTTCAATCAGATCTTTCGCAATATCTTTTACTTTCTTCTTCGTACTGGCCTTTTTGCGGGCCCATTCGCCAGAACCAAGTTTTGTGATGCGGGGAACTTTGCCTTCCTTACCGGAATATTTCTGAAGCTTGTGCAGGCTGGAAACATTTACATAAAGAATAGAATCTTCCTTGTATCTCAGAACGGCAGCTTCCTGTACGGCACCGCGAACTTTAATCTTTTTGAATCCCGCAAATTTACCGATACCGTAATCAACGTGGACAACATAATCGCCAATATTCAGGTCTTTTAGCTCCTTAAAAGAGATACCGCCGCGTACTCGTTTTCGTTTGATTCGAGGCCGGTGATACCGATTAAAAATCTGGTGATCAGTGAGAATGGCAAGTTTATTCTCAGGAAGCAGAAACCCTTCCTGGAGATTCTGAATAAGTACACTGTATTGAAAATCATCTCCCGGTTCACCTAAAATATTTTCAAACCGGTCTTTCTGATTATCATGATCAGTGAGAATGTATGTATGAACTTGTTTTTGTGTTTGCCCGGCTATAAACTCCCGAAGCAGCTTGAAACTTCCATTGAATGAAGGGTGAGGTGACGCATTTAACGTGATCGTTTCGTCGGCCTGAATATTTTTATTAAATGATCCAAGCAGAATCATGCCAAAATTCTGGACAGTATGATCCCATTCATCAACCGTCAGATATTCAGATGATGGCTTTGAATGCGTTTCTTGATCAATGCTCTCATAAATTTCAGTTGCCTTCTCAAAATGTTCCTGGATCTCTTCACGAATCAGGTCAGAATCTTCTGCTGCAATAAATGTATTTACCGGCAGATACGACATCAGGCTGTCTTTCTCACCAGTTTCAGAAGAAGATGCATTTGGAACCAGCCGGGTTTCATTCAGGAAAGAGATCGAACGCTGGGAATCGGGATCAAACTCTCGAAGTGAGTCGATCTCATCACCAAAAAACTCAAGCCGAACGGGATATTCACCCGAAAACGGAAATACATCAAATATACCCCCGCGGATTGCATATTCACCGGGAGCATCCACAAACCGGGTCGCTCGATACCCCTGATCCGCAAGCTTTTCGGAAAGTTCGTTTGGCGGATATTCATCGCCTTTCTGAAGATGAATGGACGACTCGTAAAACTGATTTGCGGGAACAAGTTTCTCCGTAATCGCATCGACCGATGCAATGATCGTTAATGAAGGTTTTTCATTCAGCATTTCCAGTACTTCTGAACGCTGAACCATAATCGACATATCCACCACTTTTTCCTCATCGTAAGGCTTATTTCTGGTGGGTGGAAACAGGTAGATATTCGAGACTCCCATCTCTTCAAAATCGGACGCAACGGATGCGGCTTTTTCAAAATCTTTTGCAATATACAGAACTGTATTTTCTTCTGTTTGAAGATCGGAAAGAAGGAAATTTGCTGAAGACCCGGTAAACCCCTTCCATTCAAGGATACTTTTCTGTTGTAATCGTTCAGCTATTTTTGAGGAGTTTATCCCCATATTTTGCTGAATTGCGGATGTTACCTGTTTAATCATTTCTTTTTACAATTCTTAGAACTCAGGAGTAGAATAATGGAGACCGTGTATAGAATCGTTCATTTAAAAAACCTACTAATAAAAGCAGGAGTCCGGATCCAAGATACCAGGGGTACAGATCTTCACGGTCGATATATATAATCTCTTCAATTTCTGATTGTTCGAGTCTGTCAATTTCATCGTAGATTGCAATTAGTTCTTGCAGATCTGTTGCCCTGTAATACTGTCCGCCGGTTTGATTGGCCACTTGGGTAAGCATCTCTTCATCAATATTTACCTCCACATTTTGATATCGCCGGCCAAAAACCGGGTCATCAACAGGGTAGGGGGCTGTTCCCCTTGTTCCGATACCGAGCGTATAAATTCTTATTCCAAACGTGGCTGCCATCTCCCCGGCTGTAATCGGATCGATCTCCCCGGCGTTGTTCATACCATCCGTCAGCAGGATGATGACCTTACTTTCAGCCTCACTGTCCCTCAGCCTGTTGATTGACGTGGCAATGCCCATGCCTATAGCTGTACCGTCCCGAACAGTTCCTACGTCAATGGTTTCAAGCATATTATTAACCAGGTCATGATCGAGAGTTGGCGGAACTACCGTAAAACTTTCCCGGGCAAAAACATTAATGCCAATTCTGTCTGAAATTCGCTCCTTGATAAAATCAGATGCAACAGATTTTGCCGCTGATAAACGGTTTGGAGAAATATCCTCAGCAAGCATAGACGATGAAATATCGATACTCATTATGATATCAATACCCTCGGCATTTCTCTCAACGGTAGAGTTTTCTAACTGCGGACGAGCCAAAGCCACCACAAACAGGGAATATGCTGCGATGTAAAGAATTGGCGTTAACCACAAAAGATAAGCGCGATAGTTTCCCGGAAGATCTTTTAAAAAATTGGTCGATGAAAAGGTGAGAGACGGATCATTTTTTGTAAGTACAAACCAAACCTTATACCCAATGTAGATCGGGATTAAAATCAACAGCCAAAAAAATTCAGGATTTGCCCAGGTCATGTCGGCTGATCGGTTGTTTGTATAATATTATCTTTTCGAATTCCATGCTCTACTTCGTACTTGTATTTCATGTATTTGATCTGCTCATAGTTTACAACTTCGGCCGTCTCAATAAATGTTTCTGCAGTCTCCAGGGCAGATCTGGCACCCTTAGTTCCGGGATTGAAGTTGGCAAATTTTACAATGTCTGCTTCATTCAACACTTTTCGGGTGATGGAAATAAGTTTTGGAGGAGCAAGTTCTTCCTGTAGAGTAAGAGTGATTTCCGATGTTGTCATTTCCAGGGCCTGGAACTCGTACACTCGCTTTATATAAAGACGGATTGCATCTCCAAGATCAATATAAAACTGCTCAAATTGTTCTTCTGTTTCCAGGCTATCAACGTTTGGAAGATTAGAAATAGTCTCTTTGAGTTCATCAAGAGGGCTCGAAAACGGAGGAGGAGGTGCAGGTTCTTCGGTTTCAATTTCTTCAGGAATTTCGCGATTGGTATAAAACCGGTAGAAATAATAGCCGGCTATCAGCAGGGCAATCACCCCAAGAATCCAGGGCCACCAATTCCTGGCAAAATCAAAAATCGGTTTCATGGGCCGGAATTCATCGTCTTCAGCGGCCAGTGAAGTTTTGAAGAAAAGGGGGACAGGCGCTGTGGTGTAAGTGGTATCCTTCTCCTCCGTCTGCACGGCGATCTCTTTCTCGCTGATCGTTAAATTTTCAATTGCAAAAAACTGAAGGTTGTAAACAATACTGTCTCTTCCTGCCGGAGATTGATATCTCTGAATGGAATTAACGGACAGATCTTCTTCAAAATCTTCATCGCCGGGAAACTGAATAGTGTTGTAATTTCCCTCAAAAACAATGGTGTAGGTGAACTCATCGCCAACCTGCAGAGAATCACTGCCCACATAGGTGTGAACTTGTTGAGCCACAGCGGAAACAGAATAGCACAGGAAAGAGATTAGCAGAACAGTAAAACTTGCCGGTTTCACGTAGATTATTGAGATTCAGTTTATACTTAAAAAATTATAAGTGCATAAGATAACGAATGCATGAACGAAAGTGGAAACAGTTTATTTAATCCATCACGTCTGTCCAAAACGTTTCTCCCTGATCAGCGAATGCGTAGTACTTATTTAGCGCGAAAAAACGCTCGGTTCAAGACCATTCATCGTTTCGCCCTCTTCCCCAACCCCACTCCCGCGGGAGAGGGGCGAAGGGGTGAGGGTGACACACCGGTTTTACAGTGATTCGATTTTTATCTACAGATCGCCAAACAGATACAATGCTGATCAATATGATTAGGTGTTAGAAAACCTCAATTCAGGGGTTTGGTTTTGTTATCTTATAAATACCTTCTCTCAGAGATAAAAAAGACAGATTTCTTCTCATTCTTTAAAATGTCTTGGACAGCTATGTTAATCCATCTATTTGGGCGATTGAATTATGAATAAAAACCGATTTACCTTATTTTTAAAAGAACCATTTGCAGCCAGGCCCTCCAAAAATAAATTGTTGTATGTCGAAAAAACTTTTTGCTCTCATTTTTCTTTTTTGTGTATCAATCTTCTTGATCATAAAATGGAGCAGTAATACAATATACTTTCCTGAAAAAGAATCCGTAACAATTCAAAATCTCAGTGAGATACCTCCTGCACCGGAAGTTGATGAATATGGTGTAAAAACCGCTGATCTTGAAATTTTGGATGATAAAATCAACCGAAATGAGTCTCTCTATATCATTTTAAACAGACAGGGAGTATCACCGGAGAAAATTCACGAAATTCAGCAGGAGGCGAAAGGTATTGTCAGGCTCAACCGAATGATTCCCGGTCAGAAATATCGATTATACAGAGATGATTCGGGAGTATTTGCATTTGTATGGCATCAATCGGCCACAGAGTATACAACCTTTAATTGGAAGGATGGTGTTACAATTGAAAATGGCTCTATTCCTGTAGAAACAGTGGTTCGAACAGTAAGCGGAACCATTCAAAGTTCATTGGCCAGCTCTTTGATGGAACAAGAGGTTTCGCAACGATTGGTAGTAGAACTGGCGAATATTTATGCCTGGACGGTTGATTTCTACGCACTTCAAATGGGAGATCAGTTTAAGGCCGTGTATGAAGATCGTTATGTGAACGGTGAATATATCGGGATAGGAAAAGTTCGTGCAGCAGAATTTATCCACCGGGGAAAGGAGCTGCGGGCCTATTATTATAATTACGGAGAAGACAGCGGATATTATGATCCGGAGGGGAACAGCATGCGCCGTGAAATGATGCGTGTGCCTTTTGAATATAATCCGAGAATCAGTTCAAGCTTTTCAAGAAATCGTTATCATCCTATTCTTAAACGCAACCGGCCTCATTATGGAACGGACTACGCTGCTCCCTCAGGCACTCCAATTTTAGCTGCAGGTGATGGTGTTGTAACGGAAGCTCAGCGAAGGGGCGGGAACGGAAATATTGTTCAAATTAAACACAATAGTGTTTACAAAACGGCCTATTTACATATGAGCCGGTTTGCGAGAGGAATACGTGCTGGTTCATCGGTCAGGCAAGGGCAAGTGATTGGATATGTGGGGCAAACTGGTTTGGCAACAGGTCCTCATCTCTGCTACAGGCTCTATAAACACGGATCTCCTGTAAATTCTGTAACGTATGATTTTCCACCGTCTGAAGGACTTCAGGATGTCTACATGGAGGAGTTTAAAATGAAAGCAAAGCGTTTAGACAATATGCTCGATTCCGTTTCAGAATCGGATGATCTGGCGATGATAAATTAAAATCTGCTGATTCGTCGCTGGAAAAAGTTGATAAGCGGCTTGATGTAAGATCTGTTTGTGTACACATCGATGGAATCCATCTTGTTTTTAAGGAAGTATTCCTGAAGCGATTTTTTTCTCTCCCGAACTCTCTCTCTGTATGCTTCACGTACTTTTTTGCTGGAGGTATCCACGAGCGATTCTTTACCCGTTTCTGCATCTCTGAATGGAACAATACCAATATCCGGAAGATCTTCTTCAAGCTTATCATTAATTACCAGGTTCACAAGATCGTGTTTTTGAGTGGTAATTCTGTGCTGTTTCTCGAAGTTTTGATCCTGGAAATCGGAAGCCAGTACCAGGATTGCCCGGCGATTGAGTAACCTGTTAACATATGAAAGAGCCTCGGCAATGTTCGTTGAGGTTCCTTCAGGTTCGGTTGTATACAATTCACGAATCAGCCGAAGAACATGAGTACGCCCCTTTTTGGGCGGAACCACTTTTTCTATTTGATCCGTAAAAAGAACCAAACCAACTTTATCGCCATTTTTGATGGCACTGAACGCCAATACCGCACAGATTTCAATGGCTAATTCCATTTTAGTTTGAGAATGGCTGCCAAAAAATCCACTGGGTGAGATATCCACACAGAGCATCAGGGTTTGCTCTCGCTCCTCCTCAAACACTTTAATATAGGGTTCCGAACTTCGGGCGGTTACATTCCAGTCGATCTGGCGTACATCATCACCAAATGTATATTTACGAACTTCCGAAAATTCCATTCCTCGCCCCTTAAAAGCCGATTGGTATTCGCCGCTGAATATATTATTCACCAATCCTTTGGTGTGAATTTCGAGCTTGCGGATTTTCGATAATATTTCTTTTGAAATCATAATAGTTCAATAGGTTCAGATAATACCATCTTCTTTAGTTGAACTCAAAATAAAGAGATGAAATATCAGATTAAATGTCCGGATTCTTAACAATAGCTTAATAGTTAGGTAACCTTTCCATAAGCTAAATTGATGATTGTTATAACGTAAAGAAACTCAAATCTGGTTTATAATTTTTCTTCATGTTAATAGGCAAAGGATTCAATAAAAAGTGTGAAGATATACTCAGAGAAGCCGCGGAGATCAGTGATTTTGAACCTGGATATACCATATCGGTTGAAGAGCTCAATAAAAACCTGGGATTCGGGAGGAAAGAGATTCGCTATTACTTTGAATATATGAACGACCAAAAACTGATTGAACTTACCACCATCGGGGGACCTTTTCTATACGGCCATATGACTTTGACTGATAAGGGAGTTGCAAAAATAAAAGCTCTGAATAATAAAAAATAGATTTCAAAGTAACGGTATTCCGGAGACAGGTTGCGAATAGCCGGGTTTAATCCGTCCTCGAACCAAGGAAATATAAAACTGAGTTCTAATTTTTTAGCCTAAACTTTGCTACCTTTTATGTATAAAATTATCATCAAATCAAGGTAATAAATATGGTTATTGGAGTTCCAAAAGAGATCAAATCACAAGAAAACAGGGTGTCAATTCAACCGGCGGGTGTTCTTCAATTGAAGAGGCAAGGCCACAAAGTTTTGATTGAAAAAGATGCAGGGCTTGGCAGCGGATTTACTAACGCGATGTACAAAGAGAGAGGAGCAGAAATAGTAGGTGATGTTGAAGAAGTCTGGGAACAGTCGGAGATGATTATGAAAGTGAAAGAACCGATTGCTGTTGAATATCCCAGGATGAGAGAGGGACAGATCATCTTTACCTATTTTCATTTTGCCGCGAGCCGGGAATTGACCGAAGCTGTAAAGGATTCCGGAGTGGTTGCTATTGCGTACGAAACAGTAGAGAAGGAAGATGGCTCACTTCCTCTTTTGATTCCTATGAGTGAGGTGGCCGGACGAATGGCAGCGCAGGAAGGTGGCAAGTATCTTGAAAAATCAAGTGGAGGAAGAGGGATTCTGATGGGGGGAATTCCAGGTGTACAGGCGGCTAATGTAATTGTTCTTGGTGGCGGAATTGTAGGAGTAAACGCGGCAAAAATTGCAGCGGGCATGGGAGCCAATACAACCATTTTGGATATCAACGTTCAAAAACTTCGGTACCTGGATGATGTGATGCCCAAAAACGTCCGAACACTCTTCTCTACAGAAGGAAATATTCGAAATCTACTTGGAAATACCGATTTGATTATTGGTGCCGTTCTTATTCCGGGCGCAAAAGCTCCATATTTGATTCGAAAAGATATGCTTGGACTGATGAGACCCGGAACAGTTATGGTGGATGTGGCCATTGACCAGGGTGGCTGCTTTGAAACATCCAAACCCACAACTCATGATGATCCGATCTATATTATCGATGATGTTGTTCATTACTGTGTGGCAAATATGCCGGGTGCAGTTCCATATACATCAACAATGGGGCTGACAAATGTTACGCTGCCGTATGCTGTACAGATCGCGAATAAAGGCTGGAAACAAGCGCTGAGCGATGATTCTGAACTTCGAAAAGGTCTGAATATAGTAGATGGAAAAGTTGTGTACGAAGACGTTGCAGAAGCGTTTGATATGAGCTACACGCCTGTTGAGGAGCTCCTGTAATCCTCTTTTTAAAAAAAGGTAACAGTGGGAGATTCCATTTTAAATGAAAGGCGAGAATCCTCTTACGTCTAAAAAATAAAAAAGCCCTGAATGATTCGATCAAACAGGGCTTTTTTAGAATTACGACTTTTTACCTCTCTTCAACCGGTACCCAATCCAAATTTTTCTCACCTACATAAAGAGCTCTTGGCCGAATCAATCGGTTGTTGGCTTTTTGCTCAAAGAAGTGAGCTGTCCAACCGGAAATTCGGCTCATCGTAAATATACAGGTGTAAAGATCCGGCTGAATTCCAATGGAGTAGTACACGGAGGCTGAGAAGAAATCTACATTCGGGTCAATATTTTTGTCTTCTTTCATCGTTTTTACCATCGCTTCAGACCACTCGTAGAGATACTCGTGTCCGGTTTCTTCAGAAAGTTCTTTCGACATTTTTCGAAGGTGAACAGCACGCGGGTCAAAGGTTTTGTACACCCTGTGGCCAAAGCCCATGATCTTCTCTTTCTTGTTGAGTTTCTCTTTCGTGAAAGCAACAGGATCAGCGTCTTTACCTTTGGTTTCTTTCAGGTCGAGCAGCATGTTCATAACGGCAGTGTTGGCTCCTCCGTGCAGAGGGCCTTTTAGTGCTCCAATAGCACCGGTCACGGCAGAGAACATATCCGATTCTGTAGCGCAGATCGTTCGGCAGGTAAAGGTGGAAGCGTTCATCCCGTGTTCAGCATGAAGCACTAAACAGAGATTCATTGTTTTCTCAGCGGCCTGCCCCGGTTTTTCTCCATTCAGCATATAGAGAAAGTTAAAAGCTGTACTTCCCTCATCAAGAGGCGGTACAATATCTTTCCCATTCCGAACGCGATCAAAAGCGGCAATAATTGTTGGAATTTGAGCGGTCACCGCTATTGCATGTTCAGTATCGTTGGAATCTTCCTGGAAATCCGCAAGCATGGAAACCGCCGTTCTGAGAACTGCCATCGGTTCGGCATCTTTTCTTGTGTTTTTAATATAATCCAGTACCGGCTCAGGCAACTCTCTTTCACTTCGAAAATTTTTGTGCAACTCGTCTAACTCTTCTTGATTAGGAAGTCGATCATTCCAAAGCAGGAAACAGACTTCCTCAAAGGTGGCATTTTCTGCAAGTGTATCAATATGATACCCGGCATAAATAAGGTCGCCCGACTGCCCGTCAATAAAACTTTTTGTTGTTGAGAAGGCAACAATACCTGCAAGTCCTTTATTTATATGAGGGTATTGTTCCAGGTCAATATTATCTAAGTTTTGCTCCGCCATTATATTATCTATAGTCTTTTTTAGTTTTGATATCTTTGTTATTCATTTTTTTGAAACAAGCTTTTCCAGCTCTATCCAGAAAAAAAGAGAGAATTAAATAAATTCTGCTTTTGCAGGTTTGTTACTTTATCCAAACAAAATACAAAAGAGCACACGATAATAGAAGTATTAACGCGTCTGTAAACTTATTTAACAAACAGAATAAATTATAGTTTAGTTTTAGACTCTTCCCAATATTTATCCATCTCTTCGAGGTTTGAGTCTGTGATAGACTTTCCCTGTTCGCTAAGTTTTTTTTCGATATATCTAAATCGGTCGTTAAACTTTTTATTTGCCATTCGTAGTGAATCTTCTGCATTCAAATCCAGGAGCCGTCCAACATTTACGAGGCTAAAAAGAAGATCTCCAAACTCTTCACGCTGATCTTTTTTCGATTGATTGTCAACGGCGTGGCGCCATTCATCAAGCTCTTCATCCAGTTTTTTCCATGCAAGTTGCCACTCCGCCCAGTCGAATCCAACATTTCCGGCTTTCTCCTGCATCCGCTGGGCTCGTATCAGTCCAGGCAGATGCTTAGGTACACCATCTAACACTGATTCTTTTCCTTCTTTCAGTTTGATAGACTCCCAGTTTGAAGCCACATCTTTATCATCATCTACTTCAACATCATCAAATACATGGGGATGTCGCCGGATTAGCTTTTCTGATATTCTGTAGATTACATCATCAATTGTAAATGAATCTGTTTCTGAGGCCATCTTGCTGTGAAAAACCACATGGAGAAGAAGATCACCGAGCTCTTTTGAGAGTTCATCATAGTTCTCTTCGTCAATCGTTTCAACGGCTTCGTATGCTTCTTCAATCAGATTGTCTTTTATGGAATGATGGGTCTGTTTTCGATCCCAGGGACACTCTTTGCGCAGGATGGATACCAGTTCAACAAAATCTTCAAACTTATCGGATGGCTTCATTTCAGTGGTCAGTTAGCAGTAAACAGTTGACAATTTCTGTTTTAAGTCGATTTGAATGTAAAAATTTAAAATCTGAAATAGATACCAGATTCATTGATTTTTTTGAACCTAATATACATATACCGAGAAAATTAAAATCGAGTGATTCATCTTGCCTACTGCCTACTGCCTACTGCCTACTGTCAACTGATCACAAAACTACGTTTGTTTTTTCTTTTTCTCTGCAGCCGGGAATAGAATATTGTTTAAAATCAGGCGATAACCGGGACTGTTTGTATGGAGGCTGAGATCGGTGGGAGGATCACCAACTCGGTGTGTGTAATCTTCAGGATCATGACCGGCGTAAAATGTAAACGTGCCTCGCCCAATATTCCCATGAATGTATTTTACCTGGTTTCGTCCGGGCGATTCAGCTAAGATTACCACACTGCTCTTAACTTTGTCTTTCTGGAATGCAGTAGCCTGTCCATAAAACCCGCGAAGACTGCTAACATGATTTTGTGTAAGCATGGTGGGTACGGGATCCCATTTGGCTGAAAAATCAAACAGAGTAAAGTAGTCAAGGCTTTCACTGATTCTGTTTAAGTCCACTTCAATATCAATATCAGAATGTTCATAAACGTAAGGATCGGTAATCATCTCAAAATTTTCGAATGCAAAAGTGTTTTCGAAATTAAGTTTTTCATTCACATTCGGATCAATAGGATCACCATCCATCGGGGTGGGAAGTGGATCAAGATTTTCGCTGGCCAGTGCCATATCAAAAGTATCTGTTGCAGAACACATCGCAAACATAAAACCGCCTTGCATTACAAAATCCCGGATTTGATGAACGACCTCTAACTTTAACTGGCTTACTTTTCCAAAACCTAACTCCCGTGCTAACTTTTCCTGCTCGCGTACACTTGCAATATACCACGGTTGGGAACGATAGATTGCCCAAAATTTTCCATGTTGGCCCGTAAAATCTTCGTGATGAAGATGCAGCCAGTCATATTCTTCCAGGGCACCGCTTAACACTTCAGTATCATAAACCTTATCGTAGGGAATTTCTGCGTAATCAAGAGCCAGAGTTACCGCATCATCCCACGGCAGGGCATCTGGTGGAGTGTATACAGCTATTTTTGGTGATTTCTCAAGGTTAATGGCCGCCATATTAACATTCGGTTGCTCCACATCCGATATAATGGAAGCTGCTTCAGACTCTGAAATGGTTTCTACATGTACATTTTTCAGACGGCTTTTTCGAACAATATCATTTGATTGCGTTGTTAAAAAACTGCCGCCGCGAAAGTTCAGTAACCACATTCCGGATTCACCTGCATCGATATGATTGAATATTACACCATACGCTTTCAGGTGATTGGTCTGCGAGCCATCCATTGGGATTAGAACTCGTTGAGCATTGCTTAGATCAGCCACGCTGAGGCTCACAAAAGTGATTAAAAGAAATTTCAAAAAACGTTTACAGATCATGATTCAGGTGGACGTTGTTTCTAAATTATCCAGTTTTTCCCTTACAAATGGCGCATAGAATCCATTAGGGAATTCAATAAGAAGCTCTTCATAGAGATCAACAAGATTTTGTTGTGTAAACTCAAAGTTAAAGTCAGAGTTAAGGAACGAATATGTTTCTGTGTTAGTCGGTGGTGGAGGAGGAAGGTCAATATTATTCATATAGTATTCAACAAGTGTTGCTTGGTCCCACAAAAGCCGTTCTTTTAAAGGGCTGTATGGCTGAGACTGGATCGCGCGACTTATCAGTTGAAGTTTCAACCGATTATATTGATCTGGAAGCTCGGCTGATAGTTCCAGAATCAGGTCATCTGAAAATGAATGGTTTGCTTGAGCAAGTATGGGTTCAAGTTTTTGAATGGCATTATTATAATTGCCGGTGTGAATAGAGTAAAGTGAATTTCCAATAGTTTCGAGCAAACTTCCGGTTGAATCAGCCCGTAAGCCATTTTTAATCCACATTCTCAATTTGATCGCATCGTTTGCGTAGTAAGAAGTATTTCGTCGTTCAAGGGTTTTCAATTGGATTTCAGCAAATTCAAAATCTCCGGCGAAGAAATCAGACAGGCTCAGATAATATCGTGTTTTTTCGGATAGTTCAGATTCATCCGATTGTTTATCAGCTCGTGTTAACGCTTGTCTTGTGGTTACAAAATCTTTATTGAACAGGGCAATTCTTCCTTCAGCATAGTACAAGTAAGGATTTTCACCGGCGGCAATTCTCCGCTGCATCTGATTGTACCATCTTTCCGCTTTTTCAACATCTTTATAAAAATCTACAGAGAGGTCAATCAGATTCGAATAGATTTCTGAAGCGTTTTGGTAGTTAGGTGCAGCTTCCAGAAGTTGTTGATTGATCTCATACGATTTTACAAATTTTTCGTCCTGCCGGGCAGATGTTTGGATGTTATTTTGCTTTAGATATTGTCCCCATTCGTGATAAGCTGCTGCCAAATTTTCCATCGCCCTGAACTGTACAGAAGATTCTGAAGAGTCGGTGTAATATTCATATGCCTGTGTAGCAAGGTCATAGTTTCGAGCTGATAACAACTGATTGCCAAGTGAAAACAAAGAGTAGATAGTATACTCGGTATTATTTTCATACCGGCGAGCAAATACAAAAGCTCGCTGATGTTCATCGGTTTCAAGTAGAAGCCATATCAGTAGTTGGTATAGAGGAGAATAGGATTGATGATTTGTATCCAGTTGCAGGAGCTGATCTTCCAGTTCAAATGCAGCGATCTCATAGAGGTTATCATCTCTCATTCTCAAAAAGCGCTGCTGTACAATACTCATCTGGTCAGGTGATTGCACAATCAACCGAAAATACTCTTCTACAGATTCTTCAAATCTTCCCGCCTGCAGATAGGTATTTGCCAGTTCATTCAAAAAAAGAGAGTTGTCATTGAGTTCCTCGCGGGCTTGTTTGTACATCTCAATTGCTGCATCATATTCCTGCCGGCTGGTCATTGAATTCCCGGTGGCGTAATATGCTTGCTGATTTCCGGTATTCCGTTCAATAATTTGATTCCACGTCTCTAAAGCTTGTTCCCGCTCACCTTTCAGATGTAAAATTTCCGCCAACTTCGTAGACGCCTGTAACCTAAAACGGCTTTCCCGTACCTGGCTTCGTGCAATCTCTTCTGCTTTATCAAATTGTTTTAAGTTAATTAAACAGCGTGTGTAACGGTCGAAGTAGACAAATGAACGCGGATTCTGTTCATAAAGAGATTGGATAATGGGCAGAGCTTCCTCGTACTGCTGCTGTTGTATAAGACGGTTAGCTGTTTGATAGTCGTCTGTCTGTCCTATCACAGAGAGAGGTATCAACAGGAAAAATATAAATAGCAGATAAAGTGCTTTGGTATTCATGAAGTTTGGAAGAACAGTTGATTGTAAATATCAGGCATCTCTTTTTTTAGTGTATCATAGAATCGATGCAGTGGAAATCCGACAACATTATAGTAATCGCCATCAATTTTTTTTACAAACAGAGAACCGAGATCATCCTGAATACCATATGAACCGGCCTTGTCAAAGGGTTTTTCATAGTTGATATATTGTTTAATTTCTAATTCGGTTAACGAAGCAAACGTTACTTTTGTTCTTTCAAAAAAAGAGATTACAGAACTGAATTCGCCCGATGCGTTAGTAAGTCCGGCATAAACGCCGCTGAATACATCATGATTTCTCCCGCTCAGCCGCTGCAGAAATTTTGCTGCCTGGGTTCCATCGGTTGGTTTTCCAAGGATTTCATCATCAAGGCAAACAATGGTATCAGCGGCAATAAGAAATTTTTCTGGATGCCTTTTGGCAACATCCTCAGCTTTCTGTCGGGCAAGTTCCTGAACTACTTGGAAGGGAGGTAGATCTTCTGAGAATGTTTCATTTATCGAAGAGGGATCGATCTCAAAATGGATACCTATTTGAGATAGAAGATTTGCCCGCCGGGGACTGGCAGATGCCAAAATAACTTTCATATTTTGTATACTTCGTTCAGAACTTTTTTTTCAGTTGAATATAATTAGATAACTTAATCAATCGAACCTACAAAACAGAACCGTTTAATAAGCATACATGTCTGCAAAAAAAAGAAAAAAAGACAATCAAAAACCGCTTCTTTTTACTCCAATAAACTACAAACTGATGGGTTTAGGATTACTTTTTCTGGTAATCGGATTTACTGCAATGAGAATTGAAAACGAAGTGCAGGGGGTTGTGTCTCTTTACATATCACCTGTAATTATTGTTGCCGGGTATGCCATTGTGTTATATGCAATCCTCAAGAAAGATCACAAAACAGAAAACGATCCGTCAACCACGAACAGGGTCTCATAAATTTTGTACCGGCTTATAAACTACTTATTCGGTTTAACTCTCATCTACATGTTTATCCTTGAAGGAAGAATGGGAGATCATGTACTGATTCTAATCGGTTTGGCAGTTTCTGTATTTGTTGCCTATGTAACGTTTTTAACAAACTGGATAACGCTTGAAGCGACAAAAGCTGTAATAATTCTGGGAACAATAGTTCTTGGATTCGGCGGGTGGACACTGGCGTTTGCGGTTGCATTCTTTTTTGGAGTAAGCAGCTTACTGACAATCATGAACGGGCGGAAAGCTGATAAAACTAACAACTCTGTCCGGATTTCGGAAGACAGGCGACGGGACGGATACCAGGTTTGGGCCAATGGATTTTGGGTGGCTGTATTCTGTACTCTTTGGTTCGCCTTACATTCGTTTGCCTCTTTAATTGCCGCTTTTGCAGTTTTGGCTGCTGCCACGGCCGATACATGGGCAACGGAAGTTGGGACTCGAAATCCCGGGGTTACACGAAAAATTACAACGTTTGAAAAAGTACAGGCGGGAACGGAAGGAGGGATCAGCCTGAAAGGAACAATTGCCGGAATTCTGGGTGCACTGATAATTGCACTTTTCAGCTTTCAGCTTGAAATTTTATCACCCGTTAAATGTTTTGCAGTTATATTTTTTGGAGGCGTGGCCGGATTACTGATTGATTCTACTCTTGGGGCAATACTTCTTGATAAAAAAATAGATATTACAGCACCTGAAGATTTTAGTGATACCACGAATACATTTACAAATAGCTTCATCAACTGGGCATCTACCGGCATTAGCGGTCTGGCTGTTTATTTAATTACTCAATTCTTTATTCTATGAAATGGTATAGAAAGCTTCACTGGCAGATTATAATTGGACTCATTTTAGGGCTTATTTGGGGATTGCTTTCCAGTGTAGCTGGCTTCAATGAATTTACAAGTAATTATATACGCCCATTTGGTGATATTTTTATCACCCTGTTAAAACTCATTGCTGTACCGTTGGTATTGGCTTCACTGGTAGTAGGTGTTACAAGCTTGAATGATATGACAAAGCTATCCAGAATGGGAGGGAAGACAATAGGAATTTATATGATTACAACGGTTTTTGCCATTACCATTGGTCTCGCTTCTGTGAATATTATTCAGCCCGGAAAAACCCTGCCTGAAGAAACCAGGACATCTTTAATGGAAAGTTATGGGGCAGGAGTTGAAGAAAGGGGAGACACTGCTCAACAGCTTTTAGAGCAAAGTCCGTTGCAATTCATTGTCGATATTGTACCTGAAAATTTCTTTGCAGCCGCATCTGACAATAGCAATATGTTACAAATTGTATTTGTGGCTGTTCTTCTCGGAATTGGAATTGTTCAAATACCGCTTCAAAAATCACAGGTTCTCATAAATGTTTTCGAGGCATTGAATGATGTGATTATTAAGATTGTAGATATCATCATGAAACTTGCCCCCTATGGAGTCTTTGCTTTGATGGCGGTCGTTATCATTGATCTTGCGGGAGATGATCTCGGGCAGGCATTGATTTTATTAAAAGCACTTGGCTGGTACTGCATTGCCGTAGTGATAGGGCTATTGGTCCATGTTCTCGTTGTTTACTCAAGTTTGTTCAAGATTTTCAGCAAAATGAAGCTCAGAGATTTTTTCCGGGCCATTCAACCCGCTGTACTACTCGGGTTTAGTACCAGTTCGAGTGTGGCTACACTTCCGGTTACAATGGAACGGGTTGAGAATAATTTAGGAGTTGAGGATGAAGTCTCAAGTTTTGTACTGCCGGTGGGTGCCACCATCAACATGGATGGCACAAGTCTTTATCAAGCGGTTGCAGCGGTATTCATTGCGCAGGCACTCGGGTTAGATCTCTCGTTTGCACAGCAATTAACAATTGTTTTAACAGCAACTCTTGCTTCAATCGGAGCTGCCGGAGTTCCCGGTGCCGGAATCATTATGCTGGTAATTGTTTTACAGACTATACAAGTTCCACTGGAAGGGATTGCGTTAATCCTGGGAGTTGACAGAATTCTTGATATGCTTAGAACAGCTGTAAATGTTACAGGTGATGCAGCTGTTTCTGTTGCCGTTGCATATACGGAAGGCAAGTTGGGGGCATTGCATTTTGATGATGATGCATGAAACTTTTTTGATAAAAGTTCATTTAGATAAAATGTTATGAAAGAAAATAATAGACTGAATTGAATATGAACATTGCGTTGCTTCTGCTCCTGTTTCATGCTCCATTTATAGACAATTCAAAAGAGCCAGATCTGCCTGAGAAGAGTTGGTATGAAGAACATTTAAGCTCTGGGATTGAGGCCTTTTATCAAACAGATTGGAACCGGGCAAACCGTATCTTTGAACAAATTAAAAAGCGGTATCCCGACGACCCAACTCCATATTTTTTTGAAAGTATGATGCCGTTTATGAAGTATTTTTTTGTTGATCAGTCCGAGAATTTAGCTAACGAATTTTTGGAAAAATCAGAGAAAGCAGTTGAACTGAGCCATCAAAAACTGGAACAAACATCCTCTGATACCACGATGGTATTGATGTTGAGTGGCTTATACGGATACCGTGGTTTAGTTGCGGCAGGGCAGGGTGAACATAGAATTGCACTGCAAAGCGGACTTAAGGGATTCAATTTTACCCGACAGCTTCTTTCCATTGATTCCAACCGGCCGGATGCCCGAATAGGAAAAGGAATGTTCTACTATATGGTTGGAAGTGTGCCAAGCGGAATGAAGTGGGCAACAAATATTTTTGGATTGAATGCTGAGATAGAAGATGGATTTCATGAACTCAAATTGGCTGCAGAAAGTGACACTTACATCAGCAACGACGCAAAAATGATGTTGATGTATCTGTATGAAAAAGAGGGGAGATTAAACGATGCACTTCACTATGCAAACAGGCTCACAAAAAACTTGCCCGATAACGTAATCTTTTTGTACAAAAAAGCAGAAATTTTGGAAAAACTCGAAAATAGGATGGAGGCACTGTACGTTTATAAGGCAATTATCAAAAAAAATAATCCTAATTTGGACCTGATTACCGAAAAAAGCAGAAAAAAAGTAGCTAAACTCGAAAAAACAGCTTTAAATAGTAGAAAATAATAGAATAAATTCTAACTTTAGAGGGTACTAATATTATTAGTAGTTAAACTGCCTATGAAACAATCGTTACAGGCCTTCTTCTTAACAGTTTTATTGACTGTTTCCATATTTTTTATGTGGGGTGGTTTTACTGTATCTAAGGCACAAATTTCACTCGAAAATGACTCTCCTCTTGAGGTTCGATTTTCACAAGGATCATCAGAACGAACTGAATCTTCAATAACTGTCGGACTGTCTGAAATCGAATCCATTTTTTCATCTGAATTTGCACTGCAAAAGGAACAGTGGCACTCTTATCAGGATGCAGGTGAACAAGAAAATTACTATGTATCGGGCGGGATTTACGGAACTGCACCCGGAAGGATTCATCTTAAGAACTCTCCCTATCAAACATTTTTTGCTGCATCTTTTGAAAATAATAGCGAGTACGGTTTTGGTAATTTTATAATGGTTTTTGATTTCATGTACAATTTCTATGAAAATGGAAATGCCCATGATTTTAAGTTGATGTATAAAGTAAATAATGGAAATTGGAGTAGTTTGCCCAGTGGAATGATAGAAGAATCATCACTTAGATCTGCAGAAGATACATGGAGTTCATTTTCTCTGCACCTTAATGTGAATGATGTTTTTCTGCGTCCGTCTGATACGATCCATTTTATGTGGATTATTGACGAGGAAGAAACGGTTGATGAACGTATACCTATGGCACTCCAGAGAATGGAAATATTTCCTAAAAGAATTGAACAAAATTCTTTAAGCAGAGGGGATCTGATTATTACTGAAATTTTACCTGCATCAACTGTTAACGGATCTGAATTTGAATATGTGGAAATTTATAATCCCGGAGAATCTTCTATCTCGTTAAAAGGAGTTGAACTGGTAACTAAAGACGGATCGAGAGTGATTCAGCAAGATGTTTTTGTTGAACCATATGATTTTACAGTGATTTCTAATGTTGACATTTCAAGCCTGGAGAACATTGGCAACAGCTATTTTTACTCGGGCACCATTGTACCATCAAACGGTGGGCGAGTAGAACTGGAGCGTGAGGGAAATTTAATTGCCTCTGCAACTTATGAGCCTACAGAACCAGGTGTTGCTGTAGAACTGGCCCGGGTATCACAAGCTTTTGATGGGTATTCGAGCATGCAAGATTTTACAGCTGCACAAACATCCTATTTTCAGGATTTGTATGGATCGCCGGGTATTCAGGGAAGTACAAGTCCAATGTTTAAAAAAACAGTGGAGCAAAGGGGTGTTTATCTATTGTCGTTCCCTGGCACTCCTGTACAGCGGTTAAACCGTAACAGGTCACTTGAATTTTTCAGTTTGGATGGAACACAAATTGAAGTCACATCAATTGAACCTCATGTACCTGTTTTAATTCGCAAAACAGATAACGAACCTGTTACGCTCTTTGCAGAAGTTGAAGCTCAACAGAATACAAGACCGGATATTTCAACTCAATTAACAAAAAATTCACAGTTTTTATCCATTCCGGTCGGTCTGGAGGGCAGGGGGTCAACTCAGCGTGGAAAGCAAAGATACCTGCAGGCATTTCCTGTTACCCAGGTCTGGAACTCTCAAAACAAAAAATTTAATTTAAAACTCACAGAACAGGTTCAAACAGATTATTGGACACCTGTGTTGGTTCATGAAAGTATTGCTAATCTTCTTGAGGCATCCGACAATCAGGTTCAGAGTCCATTGCCAGATCAGTTTATTGAGTTTGGAATTCTTCCCGAAGAACAACTGAATTCTAATCTTTCTGATGTAGTAATGATTGGATTTTTCGATAGTCCGACTCAATATGAAGAAAATCGCTACGATCTTCCAAAATTATCACTCCAGGGGGCGTCGGTTTTAAACCAGGGTGGGAAACGTCCACACCATCTATATTTAACCTCAACACTTTCTGATGAGAGTTTTAATTCTTTTACCCATTTGCCGCAGCAGATTGATAAAGAGTACGAGCTTGGATTGGGCCATGAGGTATCCGATGATGCCGGAGGTGCAATACTACGCTGGAATCTGAGTGATGATCTCCCTGATGAATGGGTGATTACTCTTGAAGATACGTATAATGGAACGGTTGTAAATCTTAAGGAAGAGAACGAGTATCGGTTCAGGTACACTAATTCAGTGGATGAAGAATCACAGGAAATTGTGGAATCGCTAAAACTTTCCTCTGTAAACCCGTCTGAACGTACTCGGTTTGTTGTTAATGTGAAGCCTTATGAATCGTTCTCTGATGTTTCGGAGGATGCAGAGGTACCAAATAGTGTCGAGCTCAGGCCAAACTATCCGAATCCTTTTAATCCCTCGACCAATATAAATTTTTATGTACCGGAGGAACGGAGTGTCCGGGTTGGTGTTTATAACATTGTTGGTCAGCAAGTGGCATTGTTATTAGACGATGTTGTACAGCAGGGTGAATATTCATTACTTTGGGACGCTTCAGATAAACCCAGTGGAATCTACATTGTTCAGCTCGAAACAGGTAGTCGAATTTTTACACGAAAAATTACATTGATAAAGTAAGATATCAATCGAACAGATATACCAAACTAATCTTAAATAAACATATTTACGCAGTAACAATTATTCATGCAGTATAAAACAGTTCAGGGAGTTAAGATTCCGGAGATAGGAATTGGAACCTACAGGCTATATGGCAGAGAGTGTAAGCAAACGCTTACCGAAGCTCTTGCAATGGGATACAGACACGTTGATACCGCCCAAATGTATAAAAATGAGAAAGAGGTGGGAGATGCTATCTATTCTTCGTCGGTTGACCGGGAAGATGTTTTCTTAACTACAAAAGTTTGGCATACTAATCTTGAACACGATGATGTTCTACAGTCTGTAGAAGACAGTTTACGCCAGTTACGCACACCATATGTCGACCTTCTTTTGATTCATTGGCCGAATAGTCAATTTTCTCTATTTCAGACATTTGAAGCGCTGCTGACTCTTCGTGATCAGGGGAAAGCCCTAAATGTGGGAGTTTGTAACTTTCCAATGGGTTTGACCAGAGAAGTGGTTGAAGATCTCCGAATTCCAATTCTGACGAACCAGGTAGAATTTCATCCCTTTTTAGCCCAGTTCGATCTGCTCGACTATTCCTATGATCATGATTTTTTGATTACAGCATACAGCCCTCTTGCCCAGGGAGAAGTGATGCAAAACGAAGAGTTAATTTCTATTGGCAAAGAATATGGCAAGTCTGCCGCACAGGTTTCATTAAGATGGCTTATTGAGCAGGAAAATGTGGTAACTATTCCAAAAGCATCATCCAAAGAACACCTCGAAGAGAATTTGGATATTTTTGATTTTGAACTTTCTGACGAACACTTTCAACAAATTGATGAACTCGATAAGTCAAAACGACTTGTTAATCCATCATTTGCGCCAGATTGGGATAAGTAAAAAAGAGTTAGCAATGTCAGGAACTATCTTCTGCTGATGTTCCTTTTATATGTAATACTAAAAAATTAAAACTTATATATAGATGCTGAAAAAATCAGACTATTTTATTCTGACAGCGGCTTTAATTTCCATGATATTGTCTATTGTGTTGTGGTTTACTTTAGACCAGCAAGCCGGATTATTTGTAGCCATTTGGGTTCCGTCAATTCTCGGATTTGGTGCATATTTTAAAATTATTAAATATGGAGGCCGCTAATGGATGCGCCGTTTATTTTTTCATCCGGTATCTTTGTTGTCGTACTCTTCTTAATCGGATTAATTTATACTTTTAAGGAGTTTAATGAAATGGAGGGACATCCGTCAGACTTTCGAAAAGACAGGAGTGACGAACCAGAAGTTATTGATAAAAGGTAAGGCTACGACCAAAACGTTTTTGCATTTGCGATAATGCGTTTCTCTGTATTCTTAAACAGCGTATAATCAATCTCATCTTTACTGTCAGGGTTGAAATTTCTGGCGAGATATATTTTATCTCCCACCTTTGTTTCAGCAGAATATTGGATGATGATTTCGTTACATTTTTTTGATTTACATTCTGTGAAATTGTAGCCGGTCATCCAGTCGATGTAACGTACATTATTTACATGTTTGTTCATATCAAGATCATTTAGACCTGCGGTTGATATAAACTCAGCATCCTTATCTGTTACTGACATTAGATTATTTTTATTCAGTTCCAATACATGATTATCCGTTTTAAAACGGCTGCTCATCAGTTCATCAGGCATTTTAACAGGTCTTTTTTTATGGATGTCTACTACCATCCATTGGCTCAATCCAACAGCCAGAACTTTATCCTCTTCGTTATATAGTTCGTAGTCTCGGTAGGCGCGCAATCCATCACCGGTAGAGGGCCAGGTAGTTACACGTAACGACTCCCATCGTTTAGGAAATGTGTAAACTTTTACCTGGAGTTTATACAAAATCCAGGTAAGTCCCTTCTTTTGAAGGTCTGATATATCAAACTTCAATTCCCTTGCATGTAGCCCGGCGGCCTCTTGAAAATAGTTGCAAATAGATGAGATATTTGCTTCCTGGTGATGATCAACTTCGTATGATCGGACTTTAAATGGAACCGTATAACTGTACGTATGTTTTGGCATTATATTTCTATTGGTAATTGTTTCATACCAAAACTTACGAGATTTGAACTAATCATTCATACCAGATGAAGATGATCTCTTTTTAAGAATAATTTTTCCATAGGCTGCTTCTGCTGACTCACCTGTGTTGTCTGAATCAGTCATGATCTGTATTCCGGTGATGGCGGGTGGTTCCTCTCCAAATGCAGCTCTATAATCTTCAAGAATATTTCTTTTTTCTGATTGCCAGGTTCCCGCTTTCTCGTTGCCGGACTGAACAGCTACAACCTGAACCCAATCCGTGTAGGGGTTTGAATGAATTGATCCAACTTTTGCTTTGTTTGCCCATACATAATTCAGGGCACGAGTGGGCACATCAAACGAGGTAAATGTGGTATAAAATCTATATTTGATCCTGTCGCCAAAACCAAGATCAGAAACCGGGTAGTCAAATGTAATATAAATTCGGGCTGCATAATCATCACCATCTTTTTCAGTTACGTCACCTGATTCAAGAACCGACTGAACCATCCATTCCCATTCAATAATCGGAAAAATTTCTGGATTTGCATTCAATTCAACCTTTACACTTGATATTGATTGTTTGGAACTCGCTTCGATAATTGGATCACCATTCTCCTTTTTTGCTGATCTGTAGATTGTCGGGTCTTTTCTGCCGAAGGGTGCCAGTTCCCAAACTGAGTTGCTGTTATCTTCTTCATTAAAGGTAGCTGGGTCCATAACAAAGCTATCTATACTATCAGGATTTAAGTTGACAGGTTGTGCAAAACCATTCCCGACAAATACAAAAAGAAGAACTATTACTGTGAGTATATATCTCATGTTTATATCCATAATGAATCAAAAAGTTTGTGTATAAAAGGATCGGTTTAGGATAGTAAATATGAATCACAAGAAAGTAACATTTAGGTAAATCAAATTTTATATAGTCGATTACCTACAAACAATTTTATGAGGCATCAAACCAAAGACAATCATTCTAAATTATGATTGTTGAACTTCATTTTTTGTTAGAGGCTATTGATAAATCCATCAGACGGTTGGATTTACAGACTGAGGGGCTATCTCTTTGTGCATTAACTTGTCTGACCGAAAAGTCAGCATTCAGACTGGGATTGTGTTTTAAGAAGGCTTTGCAAAACCGTGGTTATTGGTCAATCTGAACTCGATTCAGATTCTCCATTCGTCTTTATAGCCAGTATCTGGAGATCCTGAATCCCGCGGAGGGATCCCGATGGGAAAGTTCAGGATGACGGTCAGAGTTTGCATAGCCTTCAGGAGGCTTAAATACCCATCTGTCGGTTGTTTTACCGGCTGATGGTGTCATCCTAGCCCGCACATACAGCGTGCAGACGGGCAGTAATGCAAAGCCCTCTCGAGATGCCTTCGGATGGTTATTATATAACAAAAAATATACTAAATAATATATTTATATAAGTTACATAAATATTAAAAAAACAGATAAAAAATACTTAAAAAGTAAATTAAAAGTGTATTAAAAAATATTAAATGATATTACTTAAATAGTATAATATTAATAATTATTAATTTATTCGATCTAATGTGGATAACTTTTAGTTGTGTTGATAATTTTAATAATCCGTCTTTTCAAAGAGATATGGTTGGTTTTTATCCACATTTTATAAATCTATCGAATCATAAAACTTTATTTCTAATTTTTTGATCATGAAAAGTGTTTTTTTACAGGGTATAATCACGAATCAATTTTTGTATTTAACACATTGAGATAAGCAAATGTGGATAACTTCCCGAATTTGTGGAAAAGTATTTGATTTTTTTCTTGCTGTGTCTTGCTCTCACAAATATATTGGTTGGTACGATTTACTGCTATAAAGCGAAAATCGTCGACATAAAAAATTTTACAGCTCTCACGATAATACCAGACAAAAGAGGAGAATACAGATATGAAATTCAAGCGTTTTTATACGAATGAAAAATGGAGTTCACCGTACGAAGAGATCAAGTTTGAGAAAAGAAAATCAGAGATAAAGAATCCCGACGGTTCGGTTATTTTTCAGATGGAAAATGTAGTGGTTCCATCATCCTGGTCACAAGTCTCCACAGATATTATCGCTCAAAAATATTTTCGAAAAGCCGGTGTACCTGCAAAAACGAAAAAAGTAAAAGAGAAAGGGGTGCCAGCTTGGTTGCAGCGATCCGTTGCCGATGAGAAAGCACTGGAAAAAATTGACAAAGATGAACGGTATAGCCATGAAATTGATAGTAAACAGGTTTTTCATCGATTAGCAGGTTGCTGGACTTACTGGGGATGGAAACACGATTACTTCGATTCTGAAGAGGAAGCTAAAATATTTTACGATGAACTTCGATATATGCTCGCCAACCAGATGGCAGCGCCAAACAGTCCCCAATGGTTTAACACGGGACTCCACTGGGCATATGGAATTAACGGCCCCGCGCAGGGACACTACTATGTAGATGGCAAAACCGGTGAGCTTAAAAAATCAGAAGATGCCTATTCACATCCGCAACCTCATGCATGCTTCATTCAAAGTATAGATGACGATCTTGTGAATGAAGGTGGAATTATGGATCTCTGGGTCCGTGAAGCAAGACTTTTTAAATATGGTTCAGGAACAGGAAGTAATTTTTCAAAAATCCGAGGTGAAAATGAGCCTTTGAGTGGCGGGGGAAAATCATCCGGTTTGATGAGTTTCCTGAAAATTGGAGATCGTGCAGCTGGTGCGATAAAATCTGGTGGTACGACACGGCGGGCAGCAAAAATGGTTACGCTCGATCTCGATCATCCCGATATTGAAGAGTACATCACCTGGAAAGTTCGTGAAGAGCAGAAAGTTGCAGCAATTGTGGCAGGTTCAAAAATCACGCAAAAGCATCTCAAAAAAATTATCAACCTTTGCAATGAGCCTGTAGAAATTGATGGGAAAACATACAATGGTGCTGTGAGTCGTGACCCCATTAAAAATGAAGATCTCGGCAAGGCGATTAAACAGGCAAAACGCGATCAGGTGCCACTGAATTATATTGAGCGCGTGATCCAATTAGCCGGACAGGGTTTCACTGATATTGAATTTGATACCTATGATACCGACTGGAATTCGGAAGCTTATGCTACGGTGAGCGGACAAAATTCTAACAACTCCGTTCGTGTGCCCAATAGCTTTATGAACGCTGTTGTAGATGACAAAGAGTGGAACCTTTATGGCAGAGTTGAACGAAAGAATGCAAAAAAAGAGGGCAGAGAACCTGAGCCGATGAAAACACTGGATGCCCGGGATTTGTGGGATCAGATAAGTTATGCGGCTTGGTCTTGCGCCGATCCCGGTGCGCAGTATCACGATACAATTAACGAGTGGCACACCTGCCCGGAAGATGGTCCGATTAATGCGAGTAATCCCTGTTCGGAGTATATGTTCCTCGATAATACGGCCTGTAATCTCGCATCATTGAATTTGATGAAATATTTTAAAGATGAAGATTGCAGCGAATTTGATGTTGAATCTATTCGTCACGCTTCAAGACTCTGGACGGTTGTACTTGAAATAGCTGTATTGATGGCGCAGTTCCCATCCAAAGAGATAGCAGAACTTTCCTACGTATTCCGAACACTGGGCCTTGGCTTTGCAAATATTGGTGCAGCGTTGATGGTACAGGGTGTTCCTTATGACAGTGAAAAGGGATGTGCAATTGCCGGCGCACTTACTTGTATGATGCACATGAAAGCATACGAAACAAGTGCCGAACTGGCCGGCGAGCTTGGACCTTTTGAAGGATACGAAAGAAATAAAGAGCATATGCTGCGGGTACTCAGAAATCACAAACGAGCTGCTTATGATGCCGACGATGAGGCGTATGAAGGGCTAACCATTACACCAATGGGAATCAGTGAAGATCATTGCCCGGCATATCTCTTGAACGCTGCCCGTAAAAATGCCGATGCAGCCGTGGAATTGGGAGAAAAGAACGGATATCGAAATGCACAGGTTACAGTTATTGCTCCAACCGGAACCATTGGATTGGTGATGGATTGCGACACTACCGGAATTGAGCCTGATTTTGCCCTGGTGAAATTTAAGAAACTGGCCGGTGGTGGATACTTCAAGATCATTAATCAAAGTGTGCCTCTTGCTCTCAAGAATCTTGGTTATAAGAAGAATGAGATTGATGATATCATTAATTATGCCAAGGGTTCGGGTGCACTTGAAGGTTGTCCGCATATCAATCCTGAAACTCTTAAAGAGAAAGGATTTACGGACGAAAAACTGGAAGCAATTGAAGAAGCTCTGCCCGGAAGTTTTGACATCAAATTTGCCTTTAACCACTGGACACTGGGTGAGGATTTCTGTAAAGATGTGCTTGGCCTTTCGGAGGATCAACTCTCTGATCATAATTTTGATATGCTTCGATATCTCGGATTTTCAAAAGATCAGATTCAGGATGCCAACGATTATGTTTGTGGAACGATGACGATTGAAGGGGCTCCTCATCTGAAGGAAAAAGATTATCCTGTATTTGATTGCGCGAATAAGTGCGGAAGAATTGGGAAACGTTTTATTTCGGCTGAAGGTCACATTAATATGATGGCGGCAGCACAGCCATTCATCTCCGGCGCAATTTCAAAGACCATTAACTTGCCAAATGAAGCTACGGTTGAGGATTTCAAAGATGCCTATATGCAGTCTTGGGAAAAAATGCTGAAAGCCAATGCGCTTTATCGCGATGGCTCGAAGCTGAGTCAGCCTTTGAACTCTATGAATGATGTAATTGAAGAGCTCGAGGATGAAGATGAAGATACAGCTTCAGCGCAAGATAAAGTGGTTCAAACCGCTGAAAAAATTATTCACAAGTATGTGGCACGGCGTAAGCGGCTTCCATTCAGAAGAAACGGTTATACACAGAAAGTGAAAATAGGCGGACAGAGTGTTTACCTGCGAACCGGTGAATATGAAAATGGCCAACTTGGAGAAATCTTCATTGATATGCATCGTGAAGGTGCTGCTTTCAGAAGTTTGACCAACTGCTTTGCAATTGCCATTTCACTTGGCTTGCAGCACGGTGTTCCTCTCGAAGAGTTTGTGGATGCATTTACATTCACCAAGTTCGAGCCAAGCGGAATGGTTAATGGCAGCCCTCATGTGAAGATGACAACATCCGTTATCGACTACATCTTCAGGGAACTTGCAGTTACCTATCTTGGACGAGAAGATCTGGCTCATGTTGCTCCTGAAGATATTTTAAAAAGAAAACTTCGGCCGTCCGAAGAGGAGGAGCTTGCTGATGAAGTTGCAAAAAAGTCTCAAACAAAAAATAAAACAAAAACGGTAAATGAAGGTGCCAACGTCATTCAGAAAGAGCAGTATCAACAAGAAGATGATGCTGAATCTGATTACGACAGGGCAAAACAATTGGGTTACACAGGCGACTCTTGCTCTGAGTGCGGGAGCATGACAATGATCCGAAACGGCACATGTTTAAAATGCATGACCTGCGGCTCTACAACAGGGTGCTCCTGATCATTTGACCGTTACGTTACCGTCAGGAGTTTGACGGAAATGAAGTCTTGATTTAGACGAAAATAAAAACCCGCCGTTCCCGATGTTTCGGGGTGGTGGGTTTTTTTATGAATCGATTTTATTGAATAACGAATTATAATATGTAGGTATCGCTATTTTTAATCTTTGAAACACACACAAAAATGAAAGTCTTATATATTTTCCCCCATCCGGATGATGAATCCTTTGGTCCTGCACCGGCCATATCTGCTCAACTCCGCCAGGGCCATGAAGTGTATTTATTAACTCTTACCAAGGGTGAAGCCACCAAACAACGCTTCAAACTGGGAGTGGATAAGAAAAAGATGGGACAAATTCGCTATGAGGAGATGTTGTGTGTGCAAGATGTACTTGGTTTAACGGGTATGGAAGTTCTTGATCTGCCGGATGGGGAATTGAAAAATCTAAATCCAATTGAGATTGAAGATCATATTGAAACACATATCAGTAAAATTGAACCAGATGTTCTTGTCACGTATGCCGTACACGGAGTGAGTGGTTTTCACGATCATTTAGTGACGCATGCCGTAGTGAAACGAGTTTTCTGTAAGATGAAAGAGGAGGGAGAGAAGTATCCCAAAAGACTGGCACTATTTACACGAATGGGAGAGGTGGATCTTGATGGGAAATTCAGGCTTGAAGTTTCCGATGATGAAGAGATTAAGTTTATTGAAAAGTGTTCTGAAGAGGATATGCATAAGTTCAGAAAAGCACTCGACTGTTATGAAACCTACCAGGAAGTGATTGAGGCGAGTAATGTGAAAGAGGTGGTGAACCACAAGGTTCCCTTCGAAATTTTTGGAGAGAATATTGATGGAAGATTGGACAGCCTTTTTGAGGGAATAGGTTCTTAATTAGTGCCTATCATTTAGTTTGGTCGTGCGGCTTTAGAAGACTCCCAAATACTATGGTTTAGACTGTAATCAGGATATAAATTATTCTCAACAACCGGATCGCAGCGCTTATCAGTCCAGAGGTTATTTTGAACCCCGGTTCTGTGATACCAAAGTGTACGATTATTAGTGATAACATGATCATCACAGGGTTCCGGTTCACTGTAATCTGCAGAGTAAAGAGCTATATTGCTGTCTTTCCATTCATCACTGTATAGAAGATTATTATTCACTTTAATATCTTCGCCGCCGGCAATTCCAATTCCAACCTGTCCCGGAGTCACGCCAACGTTTCCTTCAGCAACCTGGTGCCGTCCGCCAGCATCACCCAGCATGATGAACGAGCCATATTTAGAATGTCCGTGCCCTCTTGCCCGATTATATTTTATTTGGATGGGACTGTTTTCTGTACCCCTTGATCTGTAAACTGATATCCAGTCTTCAACATCCTGGGCACCAGGTCTGAGGTAGTCTCCACGTCTTTCCATGGTATTATATTCAATGCGGATATTTGCTCCTGTGCATTTACCCAGCTGTACGAAATTTCTGCCAACGTTAATTCCGGTATTCCAATCTATCAATACCGGCCCTTCGCAATCGGTTGGCAAAATACCGGACGATACTCTCTCAAAATGACTATGAGAGACGGTAATATCTGACACATCATTGAGCCGAATAGCACCATTTAGTTCTCCGGTTCCCGAGCCGGTATCAGTGATGCGTAGTCGTTTAAATTGAACTTTCTCGCCAGCGTCAAAATAGATGCCATTATCAGTATAGTTGCGAATTTCAATTCCCTGGATCTTAACATTAACAGCTTTCCCGGTGAACGCTGCTTTAATCTTGTCTTGACCATCTAATACCGCGCCTTGTTCTCCCAACCATACATTGCCATTTTTTGGATTATGAATTCGTTGTCCTTCATGAATACCGGAAGTAACTACAAATACAGTTCCTGCAGGAAAATTATCATTTGCCTGTTGGAAATTGTCGCCCGGATGCAGTTTTACCTGACCGGAACTTCCGGTTTCATTGCAACTCCCAATGAAGATGAGAGATAACAAACCCAGCGATAAGGATAATTTTACCCAATTATTCATTTTTACCCCAAATGTATAAGACCCAAAAAAGCTTTATGTACTTGAACTCATTAATAAAATGATTTAATAAATTTGAGTCAAGTAACTTAATTAAAATTACAAATTTAATTAGTTCGATTCATAGAAGGCTTTGCAAAACTCTGACCGTCATCCTGAACTTGATTCGGGATCTCCAGATACTGGCTGTAAAGATGAATGGAGAATCTGAATCGAGTTCAGATTGACCAATAACCACGGTTCGAAACCTTCATATCCTTTCAAAGGATAAAATAGAAAGAGCAGATTGATTCATAGTCAATAAACAGCTCATAACTTAAATCAAAATTTCGATAATATTAAAATTTAAACGTGTAAAATTCTACAATTTTATATTGTGAGATTTACTTAACAGAAAAAACTAAACACCCGAAAAAATGCGGTGTTTCATTTTATAGATCGATCTAAAAAATGGTATATAGGGCATCTTGGAAAAGATAGATAGTTCAAGAGCAAATGTAGATTCCTCCGACAAAAATTGAAGCACTTGATCGAATTTGTTTTTTTGAAACAAACACTTAAATACTTCCAATGCATTATTTTTTTCATAAGCGAGTAGATAGAGCATCATCTCGTCATAGACTCTAAATCGATAGGATGAAGCTCGATCCTCAGGTATCTTATCTCCTGTTTCCAGAGCTTTTACGATTTCTGAACTGCGTTTTTGAATTCTGCTGAACATATAACCGGTTGAGGGTTTGGCAAATCCGCCAACAGTGCCAATATTCCATACATAGTCGCAATATGTAGAAGGGTATCTTCGATCTTCCATCGGGATACCCCCAAACTCTTCACGTGAATAAGAAAAATCATCAGCTTGTAAATTATAGTTCGATCTTAAATATTCTCTGATTTGTTTTCTGTATTGATCTTTTGGGATTAATTCTTCTGAGAAAATGGTGTACTCCACAAGGGCTTTTCGTTTTGAGAATGGTAACAGGTAGATAAATGAAATCCCATTCATTTGAGGAACCTCAAAATCCATAAAAATTGGAGTTTTGGGATCGAACATCTCTTGCTTACAAGTTATTTCCCATCCCAGGAAATGTTGAATTAAGGAGATATCAACTTTTAGATTATTAAATCCTGAAGGTTTTAAAACGCTTTGAAAAATTTTCTGAGAATTATAATCCCCTTTGGATGTATATACCTGTCCGCAGTTACCATCACTTGTAAAGCCTTTCACATCGGCCTCTAAAAAAGTGACCTGACTGCTATTCTTAGCCATCTCCAATATATATCCACAAAAATCTTCACTTCTTAGACATTTGTACTGGTATTTTTTGAGTCTCTCTTCATAATTTTGGCCGTCTATTCTTATAAATAGTCGATCCCAGGCATGATGGATCAGTTCTTCATCAGGTAAGGTAAGATCCTCCCAAAAACACCATGTTTTATCGTTGGCGGGTTCTAATGACTGATCGATAAGTAAAATTTCCCGATTATTTAGCAAGGAAGAATCAAGAATTCGCCAAAGCAAACTTAGTCCTGCAGCTCCTGCTCCTGCAATAATTATATCGAAATTCTTCTGATCAGGCACTGATACTTTGATTAGTAATTCATAAATGTAGTGACGTAACTCCCATCGCTATATGTCCGTTCACCAACTGTTAATTTAACCCGAATCATTCACGAAAAAGTATAAAATAGAAGTTAAGTTACTGATGTTTTTTTTGTATGGGAAAATGATGGTAGCTCAATTTTGAGTGTTGTGGTAAATGGCTACGAAATTTGCCCGTGCACTGCGTTGAAGTTGAAATGCTATACTCAGGGTACTCAGGTACCCTTCCGTCACCATTTCCTCTTCGCCTTGTGTACAACCAAATTTCTTGGTGCATAATCCGGGTCAACTATAAGTTCAGATCGAGATCTGCCGTTTCATAACTTTTTAGCCAAATTGGAACTGAAAGTGCGGCTACATATAGTATGATCCCGATTATCATAAATGTGAGAGCAACTGAGCCATCATATTCCAGCAGATTATAATGTCTCAGAAGATTATGCCAATCGTGTGATTCTTTCCCAAGATTTCCAATGAGAGGTAATTGTCGCTGCGCTCCGTCGGCCGCATAAAAAGCCACACTAAACCAGGCTGTTCCGAAAAGATAGAGAGAAAATTGTGAGCCTTGTATGTATCGATTGATGAGGGTGAAAATGACAATCAACAGAGGAAGTAGAATTTCATTCAGAGACCCTCCGAGAATAGTAAAAATACGTGATCCGAAAATACTGAAGAATGTGTGACCGGCCTCGTGTACAATCAATAAAAAATTGCTTACCAGAAACTTCTCAATATTTACAGGAAAGGGAAATGAATAGGTGATGCTGAAAAAAATATTGAAGTTGAGTGTCCAATAAGCCTGGTGAATCTGGTACAGCATGAACGGTATCAGAATAATAGTAGCCCACCATTTTCTGAGGATGGATTGCCAGTCGGTATTTTTAAGTAAATGATTCAGCGTGACAGCCGGGTTATTTAAACATCGATGAATGTAAAGATTTATAAAATTAAACCACTTTAATCAAAATTCTACAATTATTTTTGTTATCTGGATTTTAAATATTTACTATTGTTTAATACTGTAACAATAATATATACAGGTTGACCAATCTTTAGTAAATCGGTTATGAATTATTTTCGATACCTGATCCTCTTTCTGTTCTTATTTCAAGCATGTGAACCTACAAAAAATATTGAGACTCTTGTCGACACTGATAAAGGTACAGTTGAAGGTACTTATGATTCAGAATCCGCCATCTATTCATACAAAGGAATTCCATATGCAAAAGCTCCGATTGATGATTTACGATGGAAAGCTCCTCAGCCCGCTGATGAATGGGAGGATACATTAGATGCTGGCAATTTTGGCCCCATCTGTATGCAGGATGATCCGGTTCCATTCTCAATGTGGACCCAAGAGTTCATTGCCCCTGCGGGAAATATGAGTGAGGATTGCCTGAATTTAAATATCTGGACAAAAGAAGGGGCAGCTGATGCCAATCGACCTGTAATTGTGTTTATCCATGGAGGTGGATTTAGCAGTGGTGCGGGTTCGGTTCCAATCTACAATGGCGAAAAGATGGCCGAAAAAGATGTGGTGTTTGTAACCATTAATTATCGTGTAGGGATGTTTGGATTCCTGGCACATCCTGAGTTGACAGAGGAGTCTCCCAACGATGCTTCGGGAAATTATGGGTTGATGGATCAGATTGCAGCGTTAAAGTGGGTGCAAAACAATATTTCCAATTTTGGAGGAGATCCAAATCGGGTGACGATTGCGGGACAATCGGCCGGATCATTTAGTGTGAATTATTTGGTAGCCTCGCCGTTGGCCAGCGGACTCTTCCACGGAGCCATCGCAGAAAGCGGTGCGGCCTTGTTGCCTGCAGCACGCTTGACGATGGACAATTCATTGAGCAGTGCTGAAGAGAGAGGGCAGGAGGCTGACTCATTACTCGGAGTTTCTGGAATTTCTGAACTGCGAGAATTACCGGCTGATTCAATTTTGAGCGCACAAGGACAGTTTGGCTCTCCAATCATTGATGGATATGTGATTCCCAAATCAATTTATACACTTTTTGTTGAAGGAAATTACAATGATGTACCACTGCTGACCGGTTGGAATGAAGATGAAGGCTTCTCATTTGGTCCGCCGCCTACCACCGGGCAATTTCGGCAGAATATAAAAGACCAGTTTGGAGAATATGCAGATGAAGTTCTGGACCTGTTTCCTGCCGGAACGGACTCTGAAGCTCAGAGATCTCAAAAAGATCTTAGCATGTTGAATACCTTTGGGTTGCAAAACTGGAAATGGGCACAAATGCAAAATCAAACCGGTGATTCTCCCGTCTATCTCTATCACTTCACTCGAGATCTGCCATATACAGATCAACAGCAGGATTTTGGTGCTTTTCATACCGGTGAAGTTCCCTACGCTTATAACACGCTTCATACCAGTGATCGCCCGTGGGAAGAGATAGATTACAAGCTGGCTGAAACGATGTCATCATATTGGGCAAGTTTTGCAGAGGATGGCGATCCCAATGGCGAAGGTTTACCAGAGTGGCCACAAGCAGAATCCGGAGATTATCAAACCATCTATTTTGGCGATAATATCCATGTGTCAACAGTTCCGATGAAAGAGCGTCTTGAGTTGCTTAACAGAATCTACATGGAAAGGATGAATTAGGAATAGATAAAATTCAAAACCAACTTTAATTAACCCACTGAATTAACAAATGAAATTTAAGAAAATCGTTTTATCAGCAATACTGGTAGCTCTTACTCAATCAGCAACGGCCCAAATGCCGGAAGCACCACCACAGGGTGAGGCCAAAATTGAATCAATGACAAGCGAAGTCCTTGGCGTGGAGCGGGGGTACTCCGTCTATCTGCCAAAAAGCTATACGGTTGATGAAAACAGAACCTATCCAGTATTGTATTTGCTGCATGGCGTTTTTGGAGATCACAAAGATTGGGTAGAGCGCGGACACGTACAGGATGTAGCCAACCGCTTGATTGACGGAGACAAGGCCGTTGAAATGATCATCGTAATGCCGGATGGCGGAACTGAATGGGACGGATATTTTAACATGGAGGGATGGCCGTACGAAGATTATTTCTTTAATGAGTTCATGCCCTATATCGAAGAGAATTACCGGGTGAAAACCGGGAAAGAAAACACCGCAATTGCAGGACTTTCGATGGGAGGCGGTGGTGCAACTGTCTATGGTCAGAAATATCCAGATAAATTTTCAACGGTTTATGCGATGAGTGCTCTGATGACCCTCGGAGAAGGGGAGGGGCTCAACCAGGATGATCCAAAATTCCGGGAACTCAACCGAACCGTTCGTGAAGAGAGTGCCGTAAATTTTGTAGCAAATGCAGATGAAGAAACGGTCGAAGAGTTGAAATCGATTCGATGGTTTGTGGATTGTGGTGATGACGATTTCCTGTTTGATGCCAACATCGCTTTCGTGGAGGAGATGAGGCAGAAGGGAATTCCGCTGCAGTTCAGAGTTCGTGATGGCGGTCACGACTGGGAATACTGGCACTCGGCACTTTATATGGCGTTAGAGTATGTTTCACATGGATTTATGAAGAATTAACTGAGAACCTGGAAGAGTCCGATAGGTCCTTCCAGAGTTCGCTGAATAGTGGTCCGAAGCCTCGGGATGTGACACTTCCAAGTTGCCTCAAAGAGAACCCTACGGGACAATCGTCAGCCGAAATCTCTTAAAGTAATACGAGTCTTATGGCGCGAGCGTCTCGCTCGTGCTCACGTGCCCATAATTATGGGCACAAACGTGTACTCCGATGATTCCAATCGTTTGGACACATTTTTTTCTACCAATCAAAATGAGAGTTTACCCATTCTTTTACTCGTTCCGAAGGTCCTCCTTTGGCATGGCCATCCATTCGGGGCGGAATGCCAATCCGAAGCTCTGGTATTGAGCTCATACGATTCGTCATCAACTACGCTAAAGCTTCGTAGAGCCAGGCTCAGACATTTTATCAGAAGCAGAGCTTCCAGACGCAGTGTTCCGAAGGAGACCTTCGGTACTTGTTTAGCGTTTAAAAAAGTGATCGTCCACAATAAGTCAGAGCGACTTTTAGCTTAAGTCAGATTAACAGGTTTTTAATCTAAAGTGGTTTAATTCCCCGACCCTCTGGGTCGGAAAAAGACTAAATTCCCCCTTCGAAGGGGGAAGCGAACAGAGTGAGCTGGGGGATGACTATCTGAGTTTTGAATTGACAAAGTCTTGGTTCTGAAGCATAAATGATCATCCCCCATTGCCCCCTTCGAAGGGGGACACTTCACAATAAGTGCATAGATTGTTAAAAAAATTTGGATTATAAGTTGATACCTCGTGGGCTCTGCCCCGAGGTAGTTCATTATTTGTTTCAATATCTATTACCGTCTGCTTTAGCTGACGGGCAAGCGAACGGTCAGAAATCGAGTGGCTTTAGCCACATCTCTTGGTGAAGAATCCGAGTGAAGCCAAACTTGGCTAAAGCCAACGTAATCCTTGCTCTTATATTTTCGTCAGCTAAAGCAGACGGTAATAGAGACCTCTTTCTCTTGTCTCTGATTTTCTTGCAACCTCCCTTCCCTACATGTGTAGACGGCGGTCTACCGTTCCACAAATCGTTAAACACGTACGAAGACTTGTGCCAGTGTTTGATGCGCCAGCTATAAAGATACCCGTCTGACCGCTTTCGTATCTGTTTAGCGGCTGAAAACAGAATTTTTTTGATCTCAGATTGGAGATATGCGATATTCGATCGCAGATTTAGAAGAAGAGGTTCAAATCGTATATCTGAGATCGAATATCTCCAATCGCATATCGGAATTCCATACTCTACAAGGTTCTCTATTCAACGGTAGAAGAACCTTCAAGCGTGCGTAATGGAATGAAGCTCCTTGAAGCGTTCGGTCGTATTACTGAAAACGTGACGCTTGAAGGACTTACGCTCTGCCTGTCTACCGAAGCTTTAGCGCAGGCAGGCTCCAGACGCTTCAAGGTCACTTTTCAATCGCTAAACAGATACGAAGGAGACCTTCGGAACAAGTAAAATATTATAACATATCTCAGTCATTTTTCTGTTTCGGTTCAGCGAGCCAAACTTCATTTCTACTCATCAGGAGTAAAATCCAACTCATCAAATGTCTGCTTTCCCTTTAAAAAATATTCGACAATCAGTAAATGATGCATCACTAACGATTCTGGTGTTTTTGATGTTGAAGAGTGTTTTAAAGCTTTTCTCTTTTTCAATGTCTCTGGAATCATCCTGTAAAAAGAAAAATGAGCTCTGATAATAGCCCATGTCTCGGCTGGATTTCCTTTGAATAGAGTTCGAATACCGGAGATGCCATCCAAAATTAAACGAAATAAAAGTTTTGGTATAACGAATCGATCCAGGTTCTTCAGCAGCATCAGGAGATTATTCCTGTAGTTGTAGAAAACTTTTCTTGGTGATCCATGAGCTAATGAGCCTCCTCCAAGATGATAAACTACACTGCCGGGTACATACCTGATTTTTTCACCACGTTTTAAACAGCGCCAACAGAGGTCAATCTCTTCCATATGGAATTCAAAATCTTCATCAAATCCCCCGCTTTTTTGAAACAGTTCTTTTCGAATGGCAAAAGCCGCTCCCGACGCCCAAAAGATATCACCGGAGGTATCATATTGTCCTGCATCTTTTTCAACATGATTCATTAATCTTCCCTTGCAAAATGTATATCCCATCCAGTCGATAAAACCACCGGCAGCACCGGCATACTCAAAATAGTCCTTGTTTTGTGCTGACCGTAATTTTGGCTGAGCGATACCGACAGAAGGATCTTGAAACACATTGTTTAAACCAATGAGCCAGTTGGGATCTGTTTGGACATCATTATTGAGGAAAATGAGTATTTCTCCCGATGCATATTTTACAGCCCGGTTGTTTCCCGCTGCGTAGCCATAATTCCGGTCGAATGTAATCACTTTACAATCCGGATAATTCTCTTCAACCCAGTTTACAGTTCCATCATCAGAGGCATTATTAGCGATAATTATCTCAAAATTGGTATAGTTTGTTGCCGCAACAGATGGCAGAAATTTCCGAAGATGATTCAATGCATTCCAGGTTACAATAATAATGCTGACTGAATGTTTCACGGTGTAAAAATAATTTGAAAATTTTTTTGAAATGTTTTGCAAGCTTCCTCATGATTCCTATCATATCCTATAGATATTATATACCATAGCATGAGAAAGATAGGACTTATAGCAGATACACATAATTATCTCGACCCCCAAATTAGTGAATTTTTTTCGGATCGGGATGAAATATGGCACGCCGGTGATTTTGGAAATCTTAAAATTTCAAAGGCGCTGGAAGAGATTGCACCGGTTATTGGGGTGTACGGCAATATTGACGGGAATGATATTCGAACTAAATATCCGCTCCACCAACGATTTGATTGCGATGGGGTGGATGTTTGGATGACTCATATTGGTGGAATCCCGGGCCGCTACTGTATTCCCATCCGCCGGGAGATTGAAAATAATACCCCGGATCTTTTTATTTGCGGCCACTCGCATATCTTAAAAATAGCAAGAGATCATTCGCTCAACAAAATGCTCTATATGAATCCCGGTGCAGCAGGTAAACAGGGTTTCCAGGTATACAGAACGATTGTACGTTTTGCGATTGACTCGGGAAAAATTCAGGATGTGGAAGTTATAAATTTGGATAAGGTAGAAGATTAATATTTTAAGTTATTATGAATTCAAAATTTTATTTGTTACTACTAATTATAGTTGGATTTCTAGTATTATTATTCTCTTGTTACCATCAACAACAAGAACCACGGTTCAAAAAGATCCATTCTGATCAAAGCAAAATTACTTTCTTTAATCATATAGAACAGACGCCGGATTTTAATATCATTAACTATCTTTATTTTTATGATGGAGGTGGAGTGTCAATAGGAGATATAAATGGAGATGGTTTGCCCGATATTTATTTAACAGCTAATATGGGAAAGAACCGTCTGTATTTGAATGAAGGGGATTTTAAATTTAGAGATATTACAGACCAAGCCGGAGTCGGAGGATCCGGAGATTGGACAACAGGCACAACAATGGTTGATATTAATGGAGACGGATGGCTTGACATATATATATGCAATGTTGATTACCTAAATAAAAGTGGACGTAATCAACTATTTATAAACAACGGGGATTATACTTTTATAGAACGAGCGGAAGAATATGGACTTGCTTTCAGTGGGTATTCAAAGCAAGCAACATTTTTTGATATGGATAGAGATGGTGACCTTGATATGTTTTTGGTAAACCATTCAATACATAATCAAGATTCGTTTCAACCCCGCGATCAGCAGAATATTCATAGTCCTAAAGGGGGTGATCGCTTGTATCGTAATGATGATGGAAAATTTGTGGATGTCACCAAAGAAGCAGGAATTCATAGCACACAGTTGGGATACGGATTAAATGTATCGGTTAGTGATATAAATGGAGATCATTATCCTGATATTTATGTAACGAATGATTTTCATGAACATGATTATCTATATCTAAATGAAAAAAATGGTACGTTTAATGATGTGTTGCAAATAAGTGCAGGGCACACCAGTCGTGCTTCCATGGGCAGTGATATAGCAGATATAAATAACGATCTCAAGCCTGATATTGCTGTAGTAGATATGCTGCCATATACTGAAAAAAGACTTAAAACATCTATAAGCAGCGAACCTTATGAGCTATATTCTCTTCAACGAGAATATGGTTATCACCCACAGCTTATAAGGAATACCCTACAATTAAATATTGGTCAAGATAGTAGCTCTATTCCCATGTTGGCAGAAATTGCTCAAATGGCCGGTGTTCATGCCACAGACTGGAGTTGGTCAGGTTTGCTTTTTGATATGGACAATGATGGGTTAAAGGATTTCTTTGTTACGAATGGAATCTACCGACGACCTAACAATATGGATTACCTTACCATGGTTAGACAAAGCTCAATACAGCGTTCACTGAATATGGGCATAACAGACGAAAATATATCAGTGATAGATAGTATGCCTCAACTTAAAATTCCTAACTTTGCTTATCGAAATAAAGGTTCAATTCAATTTTCGAATCAGACGGAAAAATGGGGATTTACTACACCTACTTATTCAAATGGTGCAGCATATGGAGATTTAGATAATGACGGTGATCTGGATTTAGTCATAAATAACGTAAATTCAGTTGCTTCTCTTTACCAGAATATGACAATTGAACAAGATAGCACAAGTTATCTAACATTGAAGCTTGAGGGAAGCGGAAAGAATTCAAAAGGCATTGGCAGCAAAGCTATTGTTTATACAGATAATGGTTACCAAGCCTTAGAGTTGTATCCAACCCGTGGGTTTCAATCTTCAGTTGATTCACGCCTGTTCTTCGGTTTGGGCGAAGTTGAGAAAATCGATAGTCTGAAAATTAATTGGCCTACCGGGAAAAAAACCTTATACAAAAATATTTCTACTAACCAGCTACTTACCATTACAGAAGATCAAGTAGAAAAAGAGGAAGAAATAGAAAAAGAGTCTTACTCATCTCCGTTCAAAGAAGTTTCAAGCCCCTTATTGCCAGTTTATCGTCATCAAGAAGACACTTATGATGCTTTCAGCTTGCAACCATTTATGCCTTACCAGTTATCAGAATTAGGACCTGCCATAGCAGTTGCTGATATTAATGGGGATGGACTAGAGGATATATTTTTTGGGGGAGCTGCTGAACAAAGTGGCTCCATTTATTTACAGCGAAATGATGAAAAATTCATAAAGCAGGAAATAAACATTTTCAATAAACATGCTTATTCTGAAGATACTGACGCTGAATTTTTCGATGCAAATGGTGATGACTATTTAGATCTTTATGTTGTAAGTGGAGTAAATGAGAGGAGCAGTCAGAATGATGAATTCCTATCTGATCGATTATATATTAATGATGGTAATGGAGATTTTACATATGATATTGGTTCTCTGCCCAACTTCACAAGCAACGGGTCCGTAGTTTTACCAATCGATTTTAATGATGACGGGAATGATGATTTATTCATTGGTAGTCGCTCAGTTCCAAGAAGTTATGGAGAAGATCCAATCCATTATTTTCTTAAAAATAATGGAGATGGAACATTTGAAAATGTGACGGATTCGGTTGGCTCAAGTTTAAAAAATGTCGGAATGGTTAGCGACGCAAAAAAAGCAGATATCACTGGTGACGGTCGCTTAGATCTTGTTGTAGCAGGAGATTGGATGCCTGTAACAGTTTTTAAAAATATTAATGGTAAATTTGTAAAAGATGAGTCCTTTATATCTCCTTCCGGTTTATGGCAGACTCTTCATTTGTCCGATATGGATTCTGATGGTGATGTTGACATATTAGCAGGCAATATTGGTCTTAACACTCCTTTCCAGGTATCTGAAGAAAAACCTCTAATAATGTATGCAGCTAATTTTACAGGGTTGGGCAATACCGATCCTATCATTGGCTATACTAAAGACACTATTGTATACCCAGTTGTACCATTATACCAGTTAGTTCAAAATATTGCCGTTCTCCGAAATCGGTTTCCTACATATGAATCCTATGCTAATAAATCATTGATTGACATATTTGGTAGGAGACAATTAGAGAAAGTACCACAACGTAAGGTTACCAGCCTGGCATCTGTTTACTTTGAGAATCAGGGTAATGGTTTATTTAAGACGGATCCGTTGCCTGTTGAGATGCAGTCGGCTCCAATATTCTCTTTTTATACTCCTAATTTAAATAGAGGTGAAAACTTAGATATAATAGCCGGAGGAAATTTACATAAAGTTCGTCCGGTCTATGGGGGACGTTATGATGCAAGTTATGGCTGGTATTTAGAAGGTAAGTCAGAGAAAAATTTAGAACCAAAACCTATTAGTTTAAAGGTGAGGGGGGAAATACGAGAAATTAAAAGTGTAAGAGTTGGCAAAAACTATCAATTGATTATTATCGGAATAAATAATGACACTCCTATCTTTTTGAGAAAGTCTTCTGATTAAATAAGTACTGACAAATATAGTGTCTGATGAAACAAACGGATTATACGGGGTGCAATTCCATTAATCTGACTGGATGAATTTGCAAATTCCTCGTGGCCATCCTGGACTCGGTGATTCTTGTTAATTCCAACATCTACCACTCCATCATAACCACCTTATATGTCGCTATGGATCTGGATCAGCTGGCAGGTTCTACTTTCCACCTATGACGCGTTGAAGTGTTTTTCAGGCATTAGAGACAATCTCAGTATAAATTTCATCTTGGCGTTTAGAAATGGAACAAGCGATAGTCTTTCCCGAAGTACTCCATCCACGGCCTCTGGGAATTCTTCTGGACTGATTTAGGATTCATCTACTTTAAATGTACAAGAAACTGAAGGCAACATAATTTTTTGATTATTTATAATACTCGCTAACCTAACTATTTATAGCAAAATGTTATAAAGATTTTATAACATTCTAATAGAAATAAGACCCTTAACAATTACCTCTTTCGATAATAATGTTGGTATACTTCTCTTATATATTCGCTTTTCAAAAATGATTTTTGAACCAAGACTTATCAATAACAAAAATGTTTCGAATTTAATTTTCAATTTTATTGACTCTTTGGTTTAAAAGTACTTTTTTGTCTACAGTTCAAATGCCGAATGGATTGAACTTAATCCATTTGTCAACTTTTAAGAACAAAATCATAATCATAACAATTAACTCATATTAATATGGAGCTAAACAATACTTTGAACAAATGGACTGCAGTGTCTGTCTTCTTTTTTATAGTATTTTTCTTCTTTAATACTATAACAGCAACAGCACAACAAATCGAAGTTAGTGGAACTGTTGTAGATGCTACTACAGATGAGACACTACCCGGTGTGAATATTGCTGTGGAAGGGACGAATAGAGGAACTTCTACAAACATTGATGGTAATTACACAATTACCGTACCATCTGATGGAGTTTTATCCTTTTCATTTATTGGCTATGCCACGCAAACCGTTGAGGTTAATGGACGCCAAGAAATAAACGTTGCATTGGAGCAGGGAGTCAATCAATTAGATGAAATTGTAGCTGTTGGCTATGCAACGCAGGCTGCCGGAGAAGTAACAGGGTCAATTTCATCTGTAAGTTCTCAAGATTTGGAGAATATCAGTGTTACAGATGCTTCCTCGGCCTTGCAGGGTACCACTTCTGGTGTTCAGGCAGTAGAGTCCGGTACTCCGGGAGAAGGAGCCAGCATACGTATTCGGGGATTAGGAACGATTAACGATAATGAGCCTCTTTGGGTTGTAGATGGTGTTCCAGGAGCTACAGTAATTCCTGAGGATATTGAATCTATTTCTATTTTGAAGGATGCCGCCTCTCAAGCGATTTATGGTGCACGAGCTGCAAATGGTGTTGTTCTCGTAACTACAAAAAGTGGCCGGCAAAATCAGCCGCTTCAGGTTAACGTAAAAGTGAGAAGAGGTGTTAGTTCATTTACTAGCAAATATAACCTGCTGAATACCCAAGAATATGGTGAAATGTTATGGTTGCGTGATAGAAATGATGGCATCACTCCCTCGCATCCTCAATATGGTAATGGTGATGCAACCGGTAATTCCTGATTACATATTACCGACAGGTGTAACAGGTTCAGTAGATGAGAGTCTGATATGACCGACAAATGCCTCATCAGGATGGAGATGACACTTTCATTATCATGAGGGCAAACAAGGAAGGCACAGACTGGATGGACGCAGTTTCCACGAGATGCTGTTTATCAGAATTATAATATCGGCTTGAACGGTGGTAGTGAAAATGCCACTTATTTCTTCCAGTTTGGGTATCTGCAAGAGGAGGGAGCTCTTAAATTTACCGGGTACGACAGGTATAATTTACGTTCAAATGTAACTGTAGACGTTAACGATTGGTTAACAATTGGTGAAAACGCAGGTTTAACCTACAGTGAAGATTACGGAGATCAGTCAAATAATAATGAAGCAACTGTTATATCTGATGTATACCGAATGCAGCCCATTGTTCCAATTTATGATATTATGGGTGCATATGGCGGAACAAGAGCTTCAAACACAGGAAACGGCACAAATGGTCTGTGGTCTCTTGACTTCAATCAGTATGATCAAACAAATGGTATAGATCTTTCAGGTAGCGTTTTTGCCAATGCCGATGTTACAGAAAACATTCGTTTAAGAACAAATGTAGGGTTTAATTACAGCGGCAACGATATAAAAGACTATACTTATGTTCAGGTTGCACACGCTGAACGGGACCAATTTGATGGACTTACTGAAGCTGCTAACTTCAGCAGGCAATGGAACTGGACCGAATACCGCCGAATATACGAATACGTTTGCGGGTGTACACGATGTTACAGTGCTGGCGGGAGTTGAAGCAATTCAAAATAATTATCGCTGTAGAAATGCTTCTCGTATAGATTTCTTCTCGCGGGATCCTGATTACATGCAACTTGGTTCTGGTGCACAAAGTCAACAAAACGATGGAAGTTTCAGTCAATGGAATCTGTTCTCCACATTCGGACGAGTTAGTTATACCTACAATAATAAATATCTGTTAGAAGCAGTTGTCAGGCGAGATGGATCATCTCGATTTGGTGAAGAAAACCGATATGGGGTATTTCCAGCAGCGTCTCTTGCTTGGCGAGTAACGAATGAAGACTTTATGTCGTCTACAGACAATTGGTTGGATAACTTAATGCTCCGTGTTGGATACGGTCAAGTAGGTAATGACCGAATTGGTAATTATAATTCCTTTACAACGTATGGATCAGCCCAAGACAACTCCTTTTATCCAATAAGCGGGGGTAATACAGGGGCAGGTAGCGCAGGCTTTTATCAAGCAAGTTTAGGTAACCCAAATGTAGCATGGGAAATTACAACAACCACTAACGTAGGTCTCGATGCAATTATTTTTGAGAACTGGGAATTTAGTGTTGATTTTTGGAATAGAGTCACGGAAGACATGCTCTTTCCGCAACAGATACCATACATTTTGGGACAAGCTTCTGCACCTTCTATTAATGTTGGTGAGATGGAAAATAATGGTATAGATTTTGAAGTGGGCTATACCAATACTGCAACGAGTGATGAATTACAGTATGGTTTCAGCTTTAATATATCCCGATATAAAAACGAAATAAATCAACTTTCTTCTCAGGCTGAAGAAGTACTTCGGGAATCTTCATTTCGTGAAAATTTCTATACCCAGGCTGAAACAGGAACTCAATTTCCTGAATTTTACGGGTATGTTGTTGATGGCATTTTTCAGACCCAGGCAGAAGCGGATAGCCATCCAGAAGCATTTGGAGGATATAATGAAGAAGGTCGATTTAAATATCGAGATGTGAACGGTGACGGAGTCATTAATGCTGATGACAGAACCTATATAGGAGATCCACACCCCGATTTCACAGCAGGCTTAACGCTTTCCTTTGACTATAAAGGATTTTCAGCTTCTACACTCTTATATGCCAGTTATGGAAATGATATGGTTAACTATGTAAGACGTTGGATTGATTTTAATCAATTTCAAGGGAATAGGAGTACAAGAAGGCTTTATAATTCGTGGGGAAGTCCGCACTTGGATAATAATGAAAATGCAAAGATGCCAAAAATAGAAGGAAATGACAGTAATAGTCAGTTACCTTCCACTTATTTCGTTGAAGATGCATCGTATTTGCGAATGGAACAGTTACGCTTAGGTTACGATCTGAACAATGTGTTAAACATGCAGAATGTGAGAAATATTCGATTATATGTACAGGGAACAAATCTCTTTACTATAACGGGATATTCTGGTTTAGATCCAGAAGTTAATACTGACGGAGCAAATAGGGGCATTGACAGAGGTGCATGGCCTTCAAGCAGACGACTTATGTTTGGAGTAGATGTATCTTTATAACTAACCGGCTCAAAAAATCATTATTAACAATTTTAAAAACTAAATTATGAAATACACAAAATTATTTAATTTATTCATAGTTATCATAATAATTGGAGCAATTACATTTTTGCCATCCTGCGACGATAACTTTTTGATGAACGAACCGCCTGGACAGGCTTCAGGAACCGTAATGACAACTCCCACTGGCAGTTGAATCACTATTGATTGGTGCATACGATATGCTAAATGGAAATGCGACATTTGGAGGTGAAATGGCTGTAGATTATGTCTGGGGTTCAGCAACTTCTGATAATACCTACAAAGGAACAACATTTGGAGATCAATCCCCCTTTAATGATGTAGAAAGGTATGAGTCGAATCCATCAAATGCGTATATGGATCAAAGATGGGAAGACACATATAATGGAGTCGCGCGAGCAAATGAAGTATTAACTATACTCGCAAACCTGCAAGAAAGTGAAGCAGCCATGTCTGAAAGCCGAGCAACCGAGATTGAAGCTGAGGCTAAATTTCTGCGAGCTTGGTATCACTTTAAAGCAACAATTGTTTTTGAAAATATTCCTTATATCAAAACTGCAGCTGAATTAGGAGATATAGCACCCAGTGAAGTCCCTAATGATTCTGAGGGTTGGGATGATATCGAGGCAGATTTTCAATTTGCAATCGACAATTTAGGTCCTGAACCTCCAAATGGTGATGTTGGAAGAGCTGATATGTATGCAGCAATGGCGGCAAAAGCTAAGGCTCATATGTTTCAGAATGAGTTAAATGAGGCACAACCAATACTTGATGCAATTATTAACAGTGGAGCTTTTCAATTAGTTGGTAATTATGATGATAATTTCAGACAGGATACCGAAAACAATGCCGAGTCTATTTTTGAGATACAAGCCACTGCGCAAGAATGGTGTTGAAAATCACCTTTTACTAGGTGGACCAGCAGCACATCAAGCAGGTCCGGCCGGTGTTGGTTGGGGATTTTATCAACCTTCTCAAAATTTATTTGAAGCATTCCAAACAACTGAAAACGGCCTGCCTGTATTGGACGTAGAAGATCGCGATCCATTAGCCAATGATATGGGCTTGGGAAGTGCCGAAGAATTTGTACCGACTGATCATGTTACTTGATCCCACGAGTGGATTATACAATTAGCCCGCCGAGGAGTTGATTATATGGGGCATGGTATCCATGCTAGGCGCATGATTGGATTCGAGCCCAAAGTAATGGTGGACCTTACATGACTAAAAAATTCTTCTATCTGGCTGAATTTAGTGGTAATTCAGCAGGTGGTGGATTCGATAGTCCGCGTAACTTCCGCGCAATTCGTTATGCCCATGTATTGTTATGGAGAGCAGAAATCCATGTAGAAGATGGTGAACTTGAAGAAGCGAGACAACTCGTTAATCAAATCCGAACAAGAGCTAAAAACAGTAACTATGTTATGGGACGTGTTACTGACTATACATTAGACTCTCAACCAGCGGAAGAAGATATCGATTGGAATCAACCTGCGGCAAACTATCATATTGAGCCTTATCCTGCGTTTACTTCGCAGGAAGAAGCTCGAAAAGCAGTTCGACTTGAGCATAGGCTTGAATTTGCGACTGAAGGTCAGCGGTTTTTCCAACTTAGACGCTGGGGTATAGCTGATGAAGTGCTAAATAATTACATAGCTGAGGATAGTGAGTTTAGAACTTTTATGCAGGGGGCGAGTTATGATTCTGATAGAGATGACTATTGGCCACTACCACAAAGCCAGCTTGATATTCAAGATGCATTGACACAGGATCCAGCATACTAATCCTTTCATACATAACTTAATAATACTGGTCAAAGGCCTGTCATTATATGGCAGGCCTTTTTTATATCAATTCTGATTTATCTTACTTTTTGAGTTTTTTTATAGAGTTGTTAATAGAGGGCTTTGCAGAACCAACCATTTGTTTTCGACTTCATTCGTCGTACCTTCTCATTGCGCTCAAACTGACGTCCTATTGAGCGCAGCGGAGCGAAGTCGAAATATACCGGTATTTCAAAGCCCTCTAATAATGTTAATTAAGATTTATGATAGTTTTGATCAGTTTATAATGGTCATTAATTGAAATATTCAGTTTAATTACACCGCAATTAATAAAATGGAAACGATATGATTAAGAGAAATGAGAAATAGTTATCATATGTTATTTATGCTCTTAGTTTTTTTGATATCAGATAACGCTTTATGTCAAAATCAATCATGGACTTGGGGACCATTTATAAAACCAGCCAATATTAATCCTATTATTACGCCTGATAGCAGTACTACTTTTTATTGTCCATTAAGAAATAGAGATGTCAAATGGGAGTCTATGGCTACGTTTAACCCTGCCGCAATTGTTTATGATGATAAAATCAATGTTCTGTACAGGGCAGAAGATAAAACTGGGGAAATGGTCATAGGAGGTCATACATCCAGAATTGGATTAGCAGTATCTGAAGATGGAATGAACTATGTAAGACAATCAGAGCCAATTTTATATCCCAAAGAGGACAATCAAAAAAAGTATGAATGGCCAGGCGGGTGTGAAGATCCACGTATTGTAGAAACTAAGGATGGAGATTTTATCTTAACATATACACAGTGGGACCATGATACTCCAAGGTTGGCAGTTGCCACATCAAAAGATTTAAAAGAATGGACGAAACATGGACCAGTCTTTGAAAATGCTTATAATGGTAAATATTTGAATATGGAAAGTAAATCGGGGGCAATTCTTTCAAGGTTAAAGGATGGAAAAATGATAGCAACAAAAGTTAATGGTAAATACTGGATGTATTTTGGTGTCCCTCAAATTTGGATCGCAACATCCACAGATTTAATTAATTGGACTCCCGTTGAAGATCAAAATGGGGTTTTAATGAGTGTTTTAAGTCCCAGGGAAGGTTATTTTGATTCCTGGTTAGTTGAGGCCGGACCGCCCCCTGTTCTTACTGAAGATGGAATAATGGTATTTTACAATGCCGGTAATAATCAAGAAACAGGAAACCCTAACTTAGGCGATCGAGTTATATTCTGGTGGGCAGGCATTGTATGATAAAGAAGATCCTATGAAACTTTTAAAAAGAACCGATGAACCATTTATAAAACCTGAACTGCCTTACGAAAAAACAGGACAATATGTAGATGGAACTACCTTTCTTGAAGGGTTAGTTTATTTTGATGAAAAATGGTTCTTGTATTATGGCACTGCAGATTCTCGAGTTGGCGTTGCTATTTGGGAACCATGAATTAATTTAAAAATCCTGATTATGATTAACGTGAATTCGATCTAAATGACTTAAGAATCAATCGTCAGTTGGTTGGCGCAATTTCGAACTCTTTTGATCGGAACGAGTGTCGAAAACTCATATTTCAACTTCATTCCGATGGAAAAGCATTTTCGGAACGCGCTTAATATGACTTATTCAATCATTAGATATTATTATCTCACGGAACGATGCACGTAGGCTTGTTGAATAGTAAAAAGTTGATCAAATTTTCGATTTAGTCTAAAGTACAGTTATTGTTCGCTAGTTTTTATTTTGAGCTATTGGAGAATTGTGGAAACGGTACATTGACATACGAAAATAAATGAACGCTGGAGTCAATTGTTCCTTTCGAGGTTCTTGAAAACTACAAGGTCATGGATCGAACGAAGGATATAAGAAACAAAAAAAGGTTATCGTGCTTCAATTACAGCAGTGATAAAGTTAATTGATAGTGACATTAGCATTAGCTAGAAATTTCTTGGCCTACTTTTTCTAATAACCTTTTAGTTAGATGAATACCCTCAAATTCGCTTATCTCTCCTGAATATTCAATTCCAATATATCCGACATACCCTGCTTCTTTAACAATTTTCAGCATTCTTTCATAATCAATTGTTTTCTCATTTCCTTCTTCATCAAAGCTCATAGCCTTAGCGCTAACCCCTTTAGCATAAGGCATCATTTGTTCTACACCTTTATATCGATTATATTCATTTCCTTCTGATATGGTAAAATTTCCAAAATCAGGAAGAGTACCACAATTTTCCATATCAACCTGCTGCATTACATCTGTTAACCACTCCCCATCTGATGAATAGCCTCCGTGATTTTCTACAATCACATTTATATTATAGTCTTTGGCAAAAGTAGCCAGACGACCTAAACCATCAATTGCTGCTTTTTTTTGTTCAGATCGGGTACCATCTCCACGAGTATTAACCCTTATAGAATGACAACCCAGATACTCTGCAGCTTCAACCCATTTATAATGATTTTCAATAGCCCTTGTTCTTTCTGAATCATTATTCACAGCCAATCCACCTTCACCATCAACCATAATCAGCACCTGTTCAACTCCTAAGTCATTACACCGACTGTTAAGCTCATCCAGGTAATCGGTATCTTTTGCCTTGTCTTTAAAAAATTGATTTACATATTCTACTGCATTAATATCAAATTTATTTTTAGCTATTGCCGGAAAATCAAGATTGTCAATTTTTCCGTCAAATAAGTTGTTATGTAGACTCCATTCAGCAAGCGATATTTTAAAAAACAAATCTTTTTCTTTTACATTTGGATTATAAGTTGCTAATAAACCAAAAGTACTTGTAAAAGCAAGTGCCGAAGATCCTAATTTTATGAATTCTTTTCTTTTCATAGACAGCCAATATAAAATTTAAAAAAAAACAGTAGAATTACTTATTGATACAAGCCCTCAAGATTTAGTAAATAACTATCTTGAGGAATTGTAAAAAACTTCTCAGTTGGGTTGTTTTAACTAATGTTAATCTCGGTGACCTATTCCATCAGGAACTCCTTTGTAGTATCGAAATCCTTCAACCACATTACCATCTTTTGTATTCTCATAGACACGGTTACGCATATTTTCTAAAAAAGCATCACGAGCCTCCGGTTCCAAGTCTTTCGCCTCCAAATCCATACCATTATAATCATCCCAAGCTGAACTAAATTGACTAACATGCATCGACACGGCATTAAATTTACGATCAGCATGTTCACCAGAGATATCTACCCAAGTATTTTTATCTTTCTCAACTCCTCTATAAAACATGTACTCTTCGATTAAATGAGCTTCCAGTCCATCTTGTGTAATCTGTCCTGGAAATATTAATCGCCATTCCGCCGCTCGCGCTGCATCTACAGCCAAATAGGAGGCCGTGCGGTGATCTGACTTAAACCATTTCTGATATCCATAGCCGGGGTCAAAAGCAAAAAGAACATCTGGTTTAATTTCCCTGTACCATTTAACAAGACGACGGACAACTTCCTCACGGTCAGCAAATTCAAGCATTCCGTCATTGTAACCAAGATTTATATAATTTTCTTCAGGTATCCCAATCTCATTTAGGGCTCGAATTTCTTCACCATTTCTAATCTCTGCAAGTCGAAAGCGACTCATATCCGGATCCTTGGTTCCTACATTTCCTGTTGTCAACAGTAGTACATATACCTCATTGCCATTTTCCTGTAGCATTGATAAAGTTCCATAAGAACGAGAGTCGTCATCCGGATGAGCTCCAACCAATAAGATAGTTTTATCACTCCATTGACTTACTGGGGTCTCGGGTTGGGCAAAGGCAATAGAGGTAATAAAACCAAAAACCAATGCTATTGTACATATTTTTTTTAGTATTGTCATTACATTAATTCTTTTTTTATTAAAATTAGCTTTCAATTTTAGTTTATCCATTAATAATTTCAATTTACATTAACATTATAGATGTTTTGGGAAATAAGCAATTGTAGTTTATAAAAGTCTCATTTCATCAGGATCCCATTCAATAATTTCATTCTGAAAATAGCTTAAATTACTTGCTAATGCCGGTGCAGCCGCACGAAGTCCAAAAGTGGCATCTTGTAGTATATCAGAATCATTTCGAATAGCCCCAAAGAAGTTTTTGAAATGATCATAACGTGAACTATAGCCATCGGGGGATCGATAGGTTATTGGATCAGCTTCAACCGAAGAGGGGCGTATATTACCATATTTGTTATTATAAAATTCACGGTATTCCTCACGTACTTCTTTCCCAAATTCATTAATACTCATTCCAGGAGCTTCAGGTAATTTAGCTTTCCGCAATGTTACTTCATCACCATCTATTATAATTTCACCTTCAGAACCAACAAAACGTATCAAGCGTCCACCACCTGACCCATCCGCAAAATTTACTCTTAGAGTTAGATTAAAGGCCGGATGGCTATCTGTTTCAGGATAATCGTACATACCCGTCATAATATCTGGAACATTTCTTCCATCATCCCAGAATCTCAAGCCGCCTGTCGACATGATTCGATTTGGCCCATTAGACCCAGTAACCAAATGAATACCAGAAAATAAATGCACAAAAAGATCTCCTGCCACTCCAGTTCCATAATCCTGGTAATTTCTCCATCTAAAAAAACGCTTGGGATCAAAAGGCCTATCGGGAAGATCCTTTAAAAAAGTATCCCAGGCAACATTATCAGTAGAGGCACTTGGTGGTATGGAATATTGCCATGCTCCCATCGCAGAGTAACGATCATAATAAGATTCAACTAAATTTAACTCACCTATTTCTCCATTTTTGTATAAATCACGAGCCTTACGATACACAATATCACTTGTGGAGGTACTGCCTACAATCACGGGTGGCCCTCCTTCAGCAGCCTCAATTATCCCATAGCCTTCTTCTATATGTTGCACCATAGGCTTTTCTAAATAAATTGCCTTATCACTATTTAATGCATCTATAGCAATTGTATTATGCCAATGGTCAGGAGTTGCTATGATAACCGCATCTACATCATCACGATCCAATACCTCCCTGTAATCCATAGTCGTATCGATATCATTTCCAAAAAGCTCTTGGCATCTATTTAAGCGACTTTCATAAAGATCACACACAGCTGCAAGCTTTACACCACTATGCTCAAGAGCCACTTGGGTATTACCCTGTCCCATTTTACCGGCACCTATTAAGGCTAACTGAATTTGATCATTCTGGGAGTACGTACTTTTATCTTTTTGACCAGGATCAAGTGTTTTATAATTCCTATTCTTTTTAAAACTACCTATTAAGAAAGGCGTGCTAAAAAAGCCTGTAGTTGTTAATCCAAGCTTTTTTAAAAATGAGCGACGTTCTAACTTATCCAATTTGTTCATATTTTTTGCATCTAATTTAAGTTTATAAATTATTTTAGCGCCTTTTTAGGGAAGCTATATATACAGAATATGCATTACATGTTATTTTAGGAAGCTGGATTTTGAGTTAGAGCGTCTAATTGTTGTTTGTTGTTTGAGCCCATCCTCTTACAAAGCCAATAAATTGGGCTACATCGGTGATGTTTTCATTCCAGTTATTTTCGTACTCAATGGAGATATTTCCGCCAAAATTCTGGCGTTTCAATTCGCTCAATACAGCTGGCAAGTCAATGACACCGGTTCCTGCAACAGTGTCTTCCCCTTCTGCTCCCCACTGATCTACATCGGTAAAGTGCAGACTGATGATTCGCCCTTCCAGCATTTTGAGTGTCTCAACCGGATCAATATCAGAGCGAACATAGTGTCCGATATCTGCGCAAACGCCCACCCTCGGGTCTCTCCCTTCAACCAAACTCAATACAAAATCCGGATCCCAGTGTCTGTAGTCCGGACGATCCGGCCGGGGCGGGTGATTATGAACCGCTACGGCGATTCCGTACTCCTTCACCATCTCTTCGATCAGGTCCATCGCCTCTTCTGAAGGTTCGGATGTGATCGCTTTGACCCCCAGTTTTTGTGCAAAATCAAATACATTTCTCAGCTCCTCCTCATCATTTGGAAGCGGAATATTACCATAGTTCACGGCAAGAATATCGTGCTCGGCCAGTTTTGTTTTCACTGCTTCAATCACATCATCCGAAACACCGGGAACAAGTCTTGTTTCATCATCCGCATCCGGCCATACTTTCTGTCGATACAATTCAATCACACGACCGCCGGCTTTCGACGTCATTTCAATCGCTTCAAAAGCGGAATAACGATTGAATGTATAGGATTGGGTACCGAGAGCGAAGCCGCCGACTTGATGGGATTCAGGGATATGGAATTGAACGGATTCAACCTGGGATGACTGGGCGTGAACGAAATCTATTCCTGTAAAGAAAAATAAAAGTGAGGCTACAAAAATTATCTGGTATGAAGCGATGAAGAAAGTCTTTTTCATAGTTGGTTTCTGTGATTTGTTTAAAAATAATTGTGGTTGGGGATGAGGGCGAATCGTAAAATAGCTAAAAATCAAATTACTCATTTCTTATATCAAGTTGGGATTGTGGGAATGGTCAATAATTATCTTCTTCAAGATTATAAGTTGCATCCTAGCTAACCCCCCGAAAGGACTAACCTTTGCTATAAAATTGTTTAGAAACTCATCGTCAATTCCCCCGCATCTAAGTTGAAAAAAGCGGAAATCTTCAGTTGCAAATTATAATCTATACTCAGTTCGACCTGCTTTCTTGTCTTCTGTTCGAGAAGAAAATGCAAAAAATCCAGCTGGATATGATTTCACATTATAATTGGCTGCAGGTTGCCTTGAATTGATATCTTTTTTTGGTGGAGAACCTAAATTATATTCAGATTAACGAACCATAACGTAATCACTACTTTTAGCTTGGTTACAAATTATGTTTACAAGTTGTCTTAACTATTCCAACTCACCATTACTTTGAGATCGAATCCAATTAGCACCTACTTGGATACCAAAGCATTATAATATATTCTCTGCCTTGCAACAAACCAAACTGTTTTTCGATTTTTTAACCTATGTGTGTAAGTGGTTTATATATAGTCGATCCTTAAGAACTTGGATTCAGGGAGATTGAGGTTGTAAAAAGCCACTGAAAGCCCCACCGAAACAAGGCTTTTTTTATTTTTTTACGGCTCTGCTCCATCCATTTTTTCAAATTCCACCCCGCCGCTGCCAGCAGAGCATTCTTATAGGGTGAATCGGAGCCATGCAGATAGTTCTGTCCCATACGATGATCACTTTTCAGGTGTCCGATAATCGGTTCAATCCCGGCTCGCTTACGAAATCTGCGTCGCATCCGCCGTTTATGGTTCTCATCGGTTGATTTACCCGGCGGGTCCGGGGTGGTGACGATGACCGGATCGATGATCTTCGCCCCTCGGCCTCCCCGGTCAAAAATGACCTCAACAGGTTTTTCCAACTCCAGCCGGTCCATGGTCTCCAGCAGCGGGGCAATGGTTTTCGAATCGTTCGGATTGCCTTCGTAGGCCGCCACCGACAATACGAGTCGGCGAGTCGGGTGGACGATGATCCCTACTTTGTTGCCAAATTCATATTTCTTGTGAGCCTTGCCCTTGGCGATACACGCGGTGAAGGGTTTATGCAGGCTGTAAATCTTGTCTTTATCGGCGCGCTGTTGGGTAATCGCCTGCCAGCCCACCTCCATAAACTCCTGATAGTCCTGCTGGCACCCCTCGGGCAGGTTCCGCTCCAGCTCCCGAAGCAATCGCCCTGCAATGGTTCGCAGCTTCCGGCGGGCTTTTTTGGCCTTTTTGGCCCGCCGGGGATGATGGCCAAAGTAGGCCTCCCGCACCAACTGCTTGCTCACCCGCACGTAGGACTGGCGTTGGGGCAGCCCTTCACGGTTGACAATGCGATTGCACTGGTCTATCACTTTTTTGGCCAGTTTGGCGTCGGTGGGAAAGGTGGTGTTGTTTTCCTGTACGGTCGTATCGGAGGTGGCGATAGTACACCGGGCGGGGTTGCCGTGAAGCTGAACCGAATGGGCAAAAATCAGTTCCAGCCCTTCGGTGCCTATCCGCCCCCGAAAGTGAACCAAATCACTCGGATCACAGGGGAAGGTGTGCTGGAAATGAGCCTGCCCGCAGAAATACTGCATGTAGGGATTCATCACCCAGGCGGCTGCCAGGGTTTCGTCACCAAGATTGTAGAGTCGTTTTAAGATCAAAAATCCCACCATCTGCCGGATCGGCTCGGCCGGGGCACCGGTATCGGAATACAAGCAGGCGAACTCAGTCTCAAAAAGATTCCAGTCTATTTTGTGGGCCAGTCTCACCAGATCGTGATCCATATCAATGAAGTCTGCCAGTAGCGGCAGAAAGACATCGCGTTGGTTTTGGCAAGGGAGAGTTCCTATCATAAATTGCAAGGTTTTTGAAGGAAAATGCAGGTTTTCTTGCAAAACAAGATACGCTTTTTTAACAATATATCCTTCTTAAACTAATGTTTATCAATAACTTATAATGGTCCTTAAGGAGTGACTATATAGAGTTAAATAAATACATTGCATCATGAATAAAAGTGCTTCTGTAAGATTTTTTTCAATGTTCCTTGGGGTCATCCCGTGAAGTCCGTTTATCGAGTTGGTCAAATTCATTCGATGAGTTGTCTGCTTCTTTGCGTTCAAGTTTCTTGTTATACCTCACGTAAAAGCAATTCAACAGCGTTAAAGGCAGATTGAATCACCAATGGAATTCCACCTCCGGGATGTGTACTTCCGCCAATCATAAACAGGTTTTTCAATGATCTTTCCTTATTCCGTGGGCGAAGAAATGCCGCCATTCGATTGTTTGATGATGTTCCGTAAATACTGCCTTTATTTGAAAGAAACTTTTCATAGAAATCCTTCGGAGTGATCACTTTCTCCACTTTAATCGAATCCTCTAAGCCGATTAACCCTCTCTCTTCCAATTCGCGAATCAAAAAAGAGCTGTAATTCTTTTTGATTGTTTCCCAATTCTGACCATCTACATACGGTGAATTAATAAGAATAAATAAGTTTGAACTACCCTCAGGGGCATGACCGGAATCAGAATAAGAGGTATTTGCGATGTAGATTGTCGGATCTTCAGGCATCTTTTTATTTTCAAAAATATCCTCAAACTCCTTCTCATAATCATCAGAAAAGAAGATGTTATGATGCTTTAGTTGATCCCATTGTTTATTACACCCAAGGAGAAGAACAAATCCTGAACATGAAGGTTCAATCGCTTTTTGTTTTGCTTTTCGCCGGCGTGAGATGCTGTCGTCCGGTAGTAAATTTAAAATGGTTTCAGTAGCATCGGCGTTTGAAAATAGAAGATCTGTTTTGTGAATTGATCCGTCCTGTAACTCAACTGACCGAACCGATTTACCTGCAATATTGATTCTCTTTACGGAAGAATTAAAGCGAAAATCAGCACCCATTTTCTTCGCTAACTGATGCAGTGACTCTGCAATTTTGTACAATCCGCCATCCACATAATATCCGCCCTGATTCAGTTCTACATGGGGAATAACATTGAGGGTAGCAGGAGCCTTAAAAGGGGAGGAGCCGTTATAGGTTGTAAACCGTTTGAAAAATTTTCTGAGGTATGATGAAGAGAAATATTCATTAACTTTTTTTGAGACGGTTGAAAATGCATCAATTCCGAGAAAGTCTTTGAAATTCAGGTTTTTGAGATCATTCAGATCATAGAGAGGATTAAAAAGAAACGCATCCGCCGTTTTTTGATATAAATTTTCAGAATAATTCAGAAATTCTTGATATGAATCTGCATCTTCAGGAGCAAAGTTTTTTATTTGCTGGATGGTTCTATCCGCATTAGAAAAATTGTCGAATACAGTTCCATCTCGATAGAAATACCTGCAAAGAGGTTCCAGTTCGGTGAATTTCAGATAGTCGTCCAGATTTTCATCGCACGATTTAAAGAGTTTTTCGAGGATGAAGGGCATTGTTAATAGACTCGGGCCCGTATCAAATCGATATCCATTTACTTCAACCTGTTGCATCTTTCCGCCCGGTGTGGAGTTTCTTTCAAATACAGTCACATCATATCCCTTTTTGGCCAGGAGGGATGCTGCGGCCAATCCACCGATACCGGCACCGATTATGGTTGCTTTTTTGGGCATATTCGTTTTTCAGATATTTACTCATTCCGAAGCTCCGGCTTCGGAATGGCAGTTTAGAAGCTCCGGCTTCAGATTATAGGGAATCGTTTCAAATTTCATTAGGATTTCAAAGAATGGAAGCAGAGCTTCCGTGAGTAGCGTTCCGAAGGAGGACCTTCGGAACGAGTAAAAGTATGAGTAATCAGAAACAGATTAACGTAAACACCCCTCTTGATTTTTCAAGAACATTTGAAAAATCATGTCTCCCCTGAATGGGAGATTTTTTACTAAGACTTATTTCTTCGTCAATTTGGCAACGGCTTCTATGTGATATGTTTGTGGAAACATATCTACCGGCTGTACTCGTTCGATGTTGTACACATTTTTTAGCTCTTTCAAATCCCGGGCCATTGTGGATGGATTACAGCTCACATACACAAGTGTGTTCACAGCCAAATCGGAAAGTTGCTGAACCACATCGGGGTGCATACCGGAACGGGGCGGATCTGTGATAATGCATTCAGGCCGTCCATGATTTTCGAGGAATAGCTCGTTGAACGTGTCTTTCATGTCGCCCAGTACAAATTCCACATTATCTACAGAATTTTCTAAAGCGTTCTGTTTTGCATTTTCTATAGCCACCTCTACCAACTCAATTCCCACAGCTTTATCAACATTATCTGCCATAAAAAGTGTAAGGGTTCCGACGCCGCAATAGAGATCAAAGAGTTTTATGCCGGGTTTTAAATCTGCAAAATCTTTTGCCACCGAATAGAGTTTTTCTGCCTGTGCTGTATTGGTTTGGAAAAATGCATTTGCGTCAATTTTAAATGTATGTTCACCAATTTTATCCACAATGTAGCCCGGCCCGTGGAGTACTTTTTCATACCGGCCCACAGCCGTTGGGTTTGGCTGATCATTAATGTTATTGATGATTGTGGTGATCTCCGGAAAATTTTTCAGCAGGGCATGACACAGCGGATTGAGGATCTCCGGTTCATCTTTAAACGTCACAAGATTCACCATCAAATCGTCTGTATGATGAGATGATCGGATCACAAGATGCCGCATGAATCCGGTTTTTTTGTGTGTATCAAATGCGGGGATGTTGTTTTCTTTACAGTATGACCGAACAAAATCCAGGAGTTTGTAAGAGATTGGATGCTGAAGATGGCACTCCTTGAGATTGAGAATTTTATCATATCGGCCCGGTGCATGTAATCCTGCTGAAAAACCGGAATCATCAATAAATTTGTCTGCCCGGATCTCCTCATCTGTCAGCCACCTCCGTGTTCCAAAACTATACTCCATTTTGTTGCGATAATACAGGGCATCATCACATCCAATAATTGTTTCAACAATGCCGGGGTCTAATTCTGCGATTCGCTCAATATGATCACGAACGTGCTGTTCTTTGTATTCAAGTTGTTTTTTGTAGGGAATGTGCTGCCAGGTGCATCCGCCACATGTATCGGCGTGCCCGCAAACAGGTTTAACGCGAACAGGAGAGGGCTTTTTAATTTCAAGTACTTTTGCCTCCCTGTAACTCTTTTTTCTTTTGACGATTCGGGCCTTAACCAGGTCACCCGGTGCTGTTCCGGGCACAAATACGGCTATTCCGTCGTGTTTAGCAATTCCTTTACCTTTAAATGCTGTCGATTCGATGGTTAAATCAACAACCTGCCCCTTCTTTAATGCCATTCTAATAATTCTTTTTATTCAGATTCCTGGTATTCCCGGAACATAATTGAAAAAGCAGTTTCCAAATCAGTGCTTTTTTTGAGCTGATGCATACTTCGTTCAAAACGTTTCATGGTTTGATTGGTAACAGCTTCCAGGAATTTTACAGCTGATTCCGGATTTCTCTTTTTTAAGGTTTCAAAATCGGGTTTAAAAAAACCGAGCAAGATGCTGTCTGTCAGGCATTGAGCGGTTGCCATTCGCGGTATTTCGTAGCCTATGGACATAATACCAAGTTCAGATGGGGCTGATAAATCAACTGTAAATTTTTCACTTTCATCATCATCAACAGATTTAGAAACAACCAGTCTAACTGACCCTTTTTCAATAAAGTATACTCCTGCACCCGGATCGTTTTGGTGATAGACGTATTCGCCTTCATTAAACTTTCTGCGATGGCAAAGCTGCAGAAGTTCATACCGTTCAAATGGATTTAAGTCTTGAAGCAGTTGTGACTTAAATACAATACTTCCCTGGTTCCGGATTTTTTTAAAGTTATTTTTATTAAACATACCGGTATAATTTTAAAATGAGTGGCCGATTCCAAAACTAAAATAAGCAGTGCGATTGTTAAACCAGCCTTCTTCTAAATCGTGAATTCTGAATGTAAAATCAAAGCGTGCAACGAGATATTCCCAATCGAACCGAATGCCAAATCCGGAACCGACAGCAACCTGTTTATAAAAGGAATCTAAGAAAAATTTTCCGTCATTCAGCAGTTCTACATTTTCTTCACTTCTGAATGTGTTTTCAGGCCCATACCATACATTACCTGCATCTGTATGCCAGGCAACAAGCCAATTTGCACCCAAAACATTACTTAAAATAACATGTCTGAACTCTTTAAAGAGAGCCAGTTTAATTTCACCACCGGGAATGGTAACCTCATCAGGACTGATGCCGCCGGGTCCCAGCCGAAAAGGATTCCAGCCTCGAATATCATTACTGCCCCCTGCAAAAAACCGACGGTTGAGAGGAATTGATTCACTGCCCCCATAAGGCTGGGCAATCCCTGCAAATCCTCTGAAAGCAAAGACCGTATTGGGTGAAAGCGGTACATATCGCCGATAATCGGCCGTAAGTTTTATATAACGGCTGTAGGAGAGGGCATTAGACGAAATTCCAAATGGGGAAGGGAGTGATCCCTCAATGGTTCCCGGTGTTACCAAAAACCGGTCAATAGAGTAAGGTATATTACCGGCGAGTGCAACGGAGTATTCACTAAAATATCCATAATCTCGCTGGATTAGGTCAGTATTTTGGTTTCGAAGTGTGTACCTGATAACAGACGAAAATTGAGGCTCAAAATCTTGTTGAATTCTGAGAAGTTCGAAAGAGCCCTGGCCAAATTCGTTTATAAGGTTTTGACGAAATTGCGAGGAGGGGGTTGTATCCACAATGTCCAGTTCAAGCAGATCAAGGTAGCTGGTTAAACGCGATGAATGCCTGAATTCATATCTCAGGTTAAAACGAACATCTGAATTAATATCAAAATAAAGCTGATTGGATTGACTGTAGGTCAGTGAATATCGGGTCCTTGCACTTTCGATGAATGGGTAGTCAGTCATGAAACCGAAGGGGAAATTGAGCCTGGGTACGGAATATTCTGCTCGTATTTCATAATTCTCAAATATTTCAGCCCCGGTAGTATTTCGTCTGCCAAGGCTGTCCCGCGGAGCAATTTCATTGAGTGTATTTGAAGTTACAAACTCAAAATTTGTATTGATTCCAAGCGTCAAATTCTCTGATCGGCCAAAAAGATTATTATTACTGTAATTTGCTCCCACACCTGTTCCAAATCCATAACGTCTCATTCCAAAAAATTCCATTCGCAGAGAGTGCCGGGGGAGTGTTTGAAGATCGAAATAGACGGGTATATCATTTTTTGAATAATCGGGGAGGGAGCTGTCTTCACTCAACCCGAAGCGATCGATAATTATATTTCCCAGGTTTTGGAAAGAATTTATGGATTGAAGATATGCGGATTGATCAAACCTGTCTCCCGGAGTAAATCGTATCTGCTCTGTCAATACACTGAATTTGGATTGAGCAGAATTTTGTTTTTTCATAGAGATGGTAAACCCGTTGGTTGTGTAGGGTGGTCCCTGAACTGTTGTGGAATCATCAAACTGATCTTGCTCGTCTGGTCCGGACAGATTGATGTGAACATTGCCAAATCTGTACAGATCACCCGGCCTGATGGTAAACAAAACATCAAGCTGTTGCGGATCCTGCTCATCTTCTTTTACCAACGCCCTAACAGAATCTCGCTGGGAAGAGGCGTACCCGTGGTTTTTTAAAAATTCGATAATCCGGGTTTGTTCTACCCGAAGCAGCTGTGCACGATAAGGCTCTTTGTAGACAAAGGTAGAATCATTCAACCGTTTCTCGGCAAATGTGCTCTGCTCATAGAATTGATTCGAGATCTCTTCGTTCCGGAAATCGGGTAAACCTGTATAGGAGACATTACGAATATCAGATCCCGGTCCTTCATCGATAATAAAAGAAACTTCATACCGGTTCTCCCTGTATTCAACGATTGTTGTATCGACGCTCACATCAAAAAAACCAAGATTTTCGTAATAAACCTCTATTCGATTGATGTCATTTCCTACAACTTCTCTGTCTAACAGGGCGGGAGCTTCACCCACGCCAAATAGCTGATGAATATAATACCAGGGAGTAAACCTTGGTATTCCTAAAAATTCCCTGTTATTGCGGGTTCTTACAAGTGTTTGCAGTGCGGTATTGGATACATGATTGTTTCCTGTAAACCGAACAATGCGCACGACCTGGTTTTCCTGATCATCAGTAGTGGATTGATTCTGCTGTCCATTATTTTGTGAAGCTGCCGAAAACGGCAACAGCATGAGCAATGGCAGGCAAAGAAAGAGCGGTATGTAAGTTCTCACACAATCAGATTAATAAAGTGTAAATAGTTCTTTCTCCACATGAACGTTTAGAAATGCAGGAAATTGAATACAGAAACCCCGGAATTAAACATCATCGTAGTCAAAACCTTCGTCTTCTTCACCATGAAAGAAATCTTCTTTACGAATGTAATCGGGCCAGATATCTTCGATATCTTCATAAATAGTTTCTTCACCTTCTTCAATTTCATCGAGTTCATAGAGATTATTAATAGCCTGCTTAGGAAGTCCGTTCCTTTCAGCCCATTCAATTAACTCTTCTCTCGTTGCTGGAAAAGGTGCTTCGTCAAGTGCTGCAGCTAATTCTACTGTCCAAATCATAATAAATATTTTAGTCTTAGTCTGTTGTTATAAATATCTTTCGAATATCTATAAAACAGTTGTGGAGAAGAAATGCAAATAATTTCCGAATAAAGTTATAACATTTTTTCTCTCACATCTGTATACGGTTGGTAAATATTTTTTATCTTAACGCATGTCATTTAATAACAATTCAAATAAATAAGGATTATTGTATGAGTATGCCAGGCGGTTTTGAAATGGTGATCATTGTTCTTGTGATCTTACTTCTTTTTGGTGCAAAGCGTATTCCTGAACTAGCACGTGGTATTGGTCAGGGAATCAACGAATTCCGAAAAGCCTCTGACGATATCAAAAAAGAGATCGACAAAGGTAAGGATGATGTCTCCAAATCCACCAAATACGAAGAACAAGAAACAGAAAAAGCAGAAAAAAAATAATATTTTTCGATGAAAAATCTGCTCTCCGTTCAAGAGCAACTACAATCAGGTAAACGAAAGGTTACCGATATTTGTGATGAATATCTGGAAACCATTAAGGAATCTAATTCTGAGGTAAACGCCTTTGTTTTCGTTGATGATGAAGATGTTCGGAAACAAGCGTCTGACGTTCAAAAAAAGATAAATGCCGGAACGGCCGGAAAATTGGCCGGAATGGTAGTGGGCGTGAAGGATGTAATCTGCGAAAAAGGCAAGAAGGTTACTTGTGCCAGCCACATTCTGCACAACTTTGAAAGTGTATATGATGCAACGGCCATCAAAAAGCTAAAAAAGGAAGACGCTATTCTGATCGGGCGGACCAATATGGATGAATTTGCGATGGGTTCATCGACAGAGAATTCCATCTATGGCCCATCGAAGAATCCGGCAAATACAGACTATGTAGTCGGAGGTTCCAGCGGTGGCAGTGCTGCTGCGGTAGCTGCAAACATGTGTGATACTTCTTTAGGCTCAGATACCGGCGGTTCGATACGTCAACCTGCTTCGTACTGTGGTGTGGTTGGGCTGAAGCCAACTTACAGCCGTGTGTCAAGATATGGACTTGTTGCTTATGCCTCCTCATTCGATTGCATAGGGCCGTTTGCCAGAAATGTTACCAACGCTGCTATAATGTTGGAACATTTGGCGGGTGACGATCCGATGGATAACTCCTCATCAGATAAACCGGTAGAAAATTATTCCAAAGCGATTGAGGAATCATCAGGCAAGTTGAAAATTGGTGTTCCCAAAGAATATTTTGGTGATGGTCTTGATGATGAGATCCGCGAGGGAATTGAGGCCAAACTCAGTGATCTGGAAAATAATGGTGCAGAACTGGTGCCTGTTACTCTTCCGCATATGAAGTATGGCATTGCTACTTACTATATTTTAGCAACTGCCGAGGCATCCAGCAACCTGGCCCGTTATGACGGTATTCGATATGGCCACCGAGCTGATTTCGATAAAATTGAAGAAGAGCTTGCAAGGGAACGAAAAGAGTTGAAAAAAGCGGCTGAATCATCTTCTGTTTTGAATGCAGCTGATATAGATTCTCCATTAATTCGTCTTTATAAAAAATCCAGGACAGAAGGATTTGGAACTGAAGTAAAACGACGAATTATCTTGGGAACTTATGTTCTCAGTGCCGGTTATTACGATGCTTATTACGGAAAGGCTCAAAAAGTACGCCGGTTAATCAAACAGGATTTTCTGGATGCATTCAATAAAGTTGATGTGATCGTTTCTCCGACCGCTCCAACAACTGCTTTTAAACTGGGTGAAAACCAGGATGATCCGCTCCAGATGTATCTGAATGATGTTTATACCATATCAGCTAACCTTGCAGGGATTTGTGGTATCAGCGTTCCGGCGGGTACTCACTCTAACGGTCTTCCGTATGGTGTACAATTTATGGGCAACACCTTCCGTGAAGTGGATATTTTGAGAGCAGCCAAACAATTTGAGTCTCTTCAAACCTAAGGTTTATGAACCGCCTCAAAGACAAATGGATTTTGATTACCGGAGCCACATCCGGAATTGGAAAAGCCTCGGCTGAACTGTTCGCTGAATCCGGTACAAACCTGATCATTACCGGCAGACGCGAGGAGAGATTAAAATCAATTCAAAAAAATCTTCAGTCACAGCACGATATTGAGGTAGAGATATTCTCTTTTGATGTGCGTGACCGGGATGCCTGCAAAGCATGTGTGGATGCAATTGACCATCCTATCGACATTTTATTGAATAATGCCGGGCTGGCCTCTGGAAAAGACTCGATTGATGAAGCGGATTTCGACGACTGGGACGCCATGATCGATACGAATGTAAAAGGACTTCTGTCGATGACCCGATTTGTCTCAGAACGTATGAAAGAGCGGGATAAGGGGCATATCATTAACATTGGATCTATAGCGGGGCACGAAGCGTACCCCGGAGGATCGGTATACTGCGGTACTAAACATGCTGTAAAAGCGATCACTGAAGCAGCCAAAATGGATTTAACGGGGACTAATATTCGTGTGAGCGCCGTTTCACCCGGACTTGTTGATACTGAATTCAGTGAAGTTCGATTCCATGGTGATGAAGAACAAGCACAAAAAGTCTATAAAGATATGACGCCATTAACCGGTCGGGATATTGCTGAAATAATTCACTTTGTTGCCAATCGTCCTCCGCATGTAAATATTATGGATACGATTGTTTTCCCGGTTCATCAATCATCGGCAAGAATTGTTGCCCGGCCGGAATAAAAAAGGTATCGCCTGCCGATTGGTTTTTTCGGCTGGCGAATTCTCTGGCAACAAACTCTACCCTTGGCTCAGAACTGGTGCAAGTTTGTAACTTGTACCTTAAAATATTTCGCACAAGTTGCCTCGAAGAGATCCCTTGCGGGGCAAACTGGAGCGAGTAAGGATTCGGCAGGCGCGCCAAAGGCATCACTTTGTGGAAAAAAACATTTTACAGCCGAAGAAGCATCCATTTCATTTCTACATATTCCTGATTCTACATGAATTTTAAATATTTGGTGATAGTCGCATTTCTGATTTTAATCGGATGTACTTCCGAACCAGGTCTTGAATTCCAGGAACAGGGAAGAGCGGTTCCTGAGTTCTCTTCTGATCAAGCCTACCAATACATCGAAGAACAGTTGGAATTTGGCCCAAGAGTTCCAAATTCAGATGCTCATCGAAAAGCGGTTCAATATCTCAGGAATCATTTTTTGGAAACGGCAGGTCAGCAATCTGTATTTGTTCAATCTTTTGAGACTGAAGTTTATGGTGATTCACTACAGTTATACAATATTCTCGCTTCGTTTGGAACGGAAAAGCAAGACCGAATTTTGTTGGCTGCACACTGGGATTCAAGACCCCGTTCAGAGGAAGAGGCCGATTCGCTCAGTAAAACACGTCCGGTTCCCGGGGCAGATGATGGGGCAAGCGGCGTTGCCGTCTTGATGGAACTGGCTCACGTTTTTGCCCAGAATGAGCCGCCAATTGGCGTGGATATTATTCTGTTTGATGGCGAAGATTATGGCGAAACTTCAGATCTGGCGAACTACTTTCTCGGTTCAAGGCACTGGGGGAATAACCCGCCCGTTTCGGGATACAGTCCTCGATTTGGAATTCTTTTGGATATGGTGGGCGGACAAAATGCTCAATTCCCCAAAGAGGGATATTCCATGGAATTTGCGCCAAACCTGGTGAATGAAGTTTGGGCGATTGGTCAGGAATTTGGTTACGAAGATCTATTTTTAGATCAAGTCGGCAGCAGAGTGGCAGACGATCACTATATTGTTGAACGCCTTACAGGTATCCCGATGATCAATATTATTCATCACAAGATATCTCCATCAGGCGAGGTTGAGTTTCCATCTTATTGGCACACGCAAAATGACGATATTGATATCATCGACAAAGAAGTTCTCCAGGCTGTTGGGGATGTTTTACTTGAACTGATTTATAACCGAATTCCACAATGAATTACCTGAAAGTAGAATTTGAATTGAACCCGGATCTGCATGAATTATTCATCGCAGAACTGATGGATCTCGATTTCTACGGATTTGAACAGTTCGATGATAAACTGGTTGCTTATATCGAAAAAAAGCGATTTAACGACTCAAACCGTGAATATCTTGAACAACTGATTACCGCCTACTCAGGAGATTCATTCATGGAGTTCGAGGATATACCCGAGCAAAACTGGAATGAAACCTGGGAACAGACTATTCAGCCACAGCGAATCGGTAAATTCCTGGTAAAGCCAACGTGGTCAACCGAAAGGCCGGGAGATGATGAAACAGTTCTGGAGATCGACCCAAAGATGTCATTCGGTACGGGTTATCATACTACCACCCGCTTGATGCTTCAACAAATTCAAAAGTTGAATTTAAAAGGAAAAACTGTTCTTGATGCCGGTACAGGAACCGGTATTCTTGCAATCGCAGCGATCAAGATGGGGGCCCAAAAAGCCGTTGGATTTGATATAGATTCATGGAGCCGTGATAATGCATTCGAAAATATACTGCTAAACAATGTGGATCAGTCAGTAGAAATTCGCTTTGGCGGTATTGAGACTGTTGATGAACATGAAGTTTTTGATTTGATCCTTGCGAACATCAATCGAAATGTACTGCTCGATATGATTTCATCTCTCGTTAATCACACAAAAAAGGGAGGGATTATTTGCTTGTCCGGACTCCTTCACACAGATGAGGATTCAATGCGCGATGCACTTTCAGAATTATCCGTTGAAATAACGGATTTGGAACGAGAAGAGGAGTGGATTTTAATTCAAATTCGAAAACTACAAAAATGATCTCAGCCTCCATTGATATTGGTACCAATACAGTGTTGTTATTAGTTGCTGAAATAGAAAAAGGAAATATTTTTCCACTGGTAGAAAAACAACGTATACCCAGGCTGGGAAAAGGGGTTGATAAGGAAAAAAATCTGCACCCGAAGAGTATTCAACGAGTCTTAGATTATCTCCTTGAGTTCAAAACTTTCTTAGAAGACAACTATCCGGATATTGCCGATAATACTATCGTTACGGCAACAAGTGCCGTTCGTGATGCATCCAACCGCATGGAATTTCAAAAGTTGGTCAAGCAAAAAACAGGTTGGAGTATTCAAATTTTAAGCGGATCAGAAGAAGCTGAAATAACCTACAAGGGAGCTTTATCTGTATTGACAGATCGAACGAATAAATCAAATCTTATTCTGGATATTGGCGGCGGTAGTACGGAATTGGCGTTCGGTAATGGATTGGAATTAAAGAATGCGGTTTCTATGAATATGGGGAGTGTTCGGTTCACGGAGCGTTTTTTTGATAATAATCCGCCAAATCAGGAACAAATTTTAAAAGCAGTATTTGAAATTCGACGTCTATTGAAAGATCAAAACAAACCTGACGGGGAGTTCGATCTGATTGGCGTGGCCGGAACCGTTACTGCTATTGCTGCAATTGATTTGGATTTAAAGGATTACAAAGTAGATAGACTGAATGGATATCATCTGAAGAGATCTTCGGTTGAACGATTTATTGATGAATTTTCAAATAAAACCTGGCAGGAAACGGAGGAAAAATATCCTCGATTTTTAAAAGGCAGGGGAGAGGTTGTACTGGCTGGAATTCTAATTCTCAGGGAGGCGATGGATTGGTGTGGAAAAGACTCAATTATCACTTCAACGGGTGGAATACGGCATGGGATCTTGATAAGTAAATCCAATAAAAAATATCCCTGAAACGTATCAATTCATACAGTTCAGGGACCATAAAATTACTTAATGTGAAAAAAATGATGATATTGTCAATTTTCTTCGTACTGAGAACAATCGATCTCATCAATATCTTCTTGAGCTTCAGCCAGTGATTCTTGATATTGCTGTTCGGGTACAGCAATACAGTTCGAACTTAAACCCGCTAAAAGATTGAACCATTCTTGAAGTTCACTTTTATAAACTTCACAACTTTGAAGAGTTTGCTGTTCACTGAAATTAGTTGAAGCATCTACAAGATCTTGATACTTGTCACCTTGAAAAGCCTCAGCATAACTAAGACCGTTACATCCTCCAAGAGGATTTGAGTCGTTACCACCACATGCAATGAATAAACTCATCATCATTGACATGATCCCGGCGAGTACTATAATTTTTGATTTCATAAGTCCGTTTATTGATTTCAGTTTATATTTTACCATGCGAATTATACATGTTGATTGTCTCATACAAAATTAAAAACCCTGACTCAGTTTAGCTGGGTCAGGGTTTAATAAAATTCAACTGGTTTTATAGTTTAAAAACAACACCAAGATTTAACCAAGCCCAGTTATTTCCTAATTCTGCATAGCCGCCAATATTGTCTGCAAAATAATATCTGCCACCAATATGAAAGCCAGGAACTATTCCAGAATCTCCGGGTACGCTGAATCCAAAACCATCATAATCCCAACTAATATTTCTATAAAGAAGAGTTACGCCACCGTATAGATCAATTTTTTCATCTTCAAGCTCTAACAGCTCATTAAAATGGTAACTGCCTTTAGCACCAATATATAATATGTCAATTACATCTCCAGCGGAATAACCAACACTTCCGCCAACACCAATTGACCCAGTTTCAAGATCAACAATACCATACTCAGCACCGGCACCAAAAGGTATGCCAAGACCTAATCCAGTTCCAATACCGCCGTATGAATATGTATTTCCTAACCCTATTCCTGCATCGATTACGAAGTCACCTTTCTGAAAAGACTGTGCATGTAGATTGGTGTTTGATAAGAATACCAACCCAATTACTAAAATACCGACTGTGAGTAGTTTTTTCATTTTATCTAATGTTTTTTTGTTTGAGATTAGTTGTTATTTAAAATGTTTTGAGATACAAACTCTGCAATTTATGTGAATATGCGAAATACAAATATAAAATGTGTCATTCTCTTTGATAATTTTTGCACGAAGCTAAATTATTGAAAGCAGCAGACACAAGTCAGTTTGTTTTGTGATGACAAGTTAACTTTTCAGTGAATTATTTAAAAAACTATTTGGGATTTTCAGCTTTAATTTAACTATTTAATGTAAAATCACAATGGTATTCTCAATCCAGTGGTCAGTACCAATTGATGGGCTGAACTGAGCGCATATTTACCTTCAAGAAAAGCATTTACCGAACCTAATGAGAATTCTGCACCGGTTCCGATATTTAAACCAACATAAACAGTATCCGTTGCATCTCCACCGGGTAATCGAATATTTGAATGATCAGAGAATAGTGTGGCGAAATTTAAACCACTTAACAGGTAAAATTTAGAGTTCTGCTGCTTCACAAACAGATAATGTCCGTTTACATTAAATTCCAGCCAGTTGAACTCAAGGCCATTGGAATCTTCACCTGATAAATAGTAAATACCATCAACAGTGCCCCTGATCTGGTCATTGATTTGATAAACAGCACCCCCTTTAAATCCAAGGGTTTCAATTTGAGAACCATACCCAATTCCGGCTTCCAGCATGATGTTTCGATCCGTTTCTTGGGCTGAACAGATGGATGCGATTCCAAGAGACAACAGAATCAATAAGAAAAGAAGTTTTTGATTTTTCATTGTTCAGATGAATTTGGTTTAGAAACAAGGTTACAATATTTTGAGGTTTAAGTAAATTTTTTTCGATCTTTCATTATATATTTCCTTTAGGTTAGTATTAAAAATTTGCCAACTATTTAAGCATCCTGAGCAAAACGGGACTTTCAGTGCGAATTGCGTCTCTATTTAAATTATATTGGAGCGGATTGGAATAAATTCGATGAATTTCAAAGTCCTGAATAGTACAGGGTCAAACGGTACTAAAAAATTAGTGATTAAATGAGCAGTTCTGAAAAATCTGCAGATAAAGATACTGTCAGAGAAAATGCGTCTTCCAGCAGCCTGGAGGATGATAAATTTGTTAAACGAGCTATTGAAGGAGATCAGGATGCCTACAAAGAATTGATGGATAAATACCAGAAGCCTCTTTATTTCCATGTTCTTAAAATGGTACGAAATCATGAACAGGTTGAAGATCTTGTTCAGGAAGCTTTTATGAAAGCGTTCAAGAACCTGAACTCGTACAATACGGATTATGCTTTTTCAACCTGGCTTTACAGAATTACTACGAATCACACTATTGATTATCTTCGGAAGAAAAAACTGAAAACAACATCTATTAACGACCCTGTGAAAACCAGGGAAGGTGAGATGGAGATCCAGATCAGCGATGATGCGGAGACGGACCGAAGCATCATTCGTAAAGAAAGAAAAGAGATTATTCACAATGCTATTAACAACCTGCCTGAAAAATATCGAAGAGTCATAGAGATGAGGCATCTACAGGAGTTGAGTTACCAGGAAATTGCAGATCAACTGGATTTGCCGCTTGGAACCGTTAAAGCCCATATATTTCGAGCAAGAGAGATGTTATACAGAGAGTTGAAAGATAAACGCGAAAAATTTTAGCGGCACTACATGAAATTTGAACGTAACAATAGAATTAAATTGGCAAATTTTAATCAATTAAAGTACCTGTTTAACGGGTCGAATCAAACAACCTGTCAGCACCAACCGGATCTGTCAGCGTTCCGAACGAACGGCAGAACGGCAATTCCCTTCGACGCTGACAGGAGCCCCGGAAAAGCATCGGTCCACGCTGTCAGGTCGCTAAACAGGTACCAAAATTAGTGCTAACCATTTTCTAATTGTGCCAGTATTAGTCAAGGAATAAATTCAAAAATAATTTGTTTGCAGATTATAAAATTCACACGTTATAGTTAAACCTCAAAACAAAATTAAAAAACAATGAAAAATAGATACAATATCCTGCTAACAACCTTCTTAGCGTTGTGGTTAGTAATAGGAGTAACAGGTTGTAGCGACAATACGAGCTCTTCTGAAGATGAAGTCGATACTTGCAATTCACTTGCTTTACCCTCGGAATTAGCACCTGCTACAATAGCCGTTGAGTACTTTAATAATCAAGACATACCCAATGACGAAGAACATTTTGTATATCAACAAGTAAAGAGTATTGCTTTATCAGGAAGCAGCCTTTTGTCATTTGGCGGAAATGCAGCATTAATTGCCAACTTTTTGACTGTAGCTCCAGGCCTTAATATTGAGCCAGAGGCAGATGGTGGAGATTGCGTTTGGAATATTAATTTCGCTGATGATTTTCCGCAATTTGGTATTGATGCAACGATCTCAGTCATTGCTTCTCAGTCAGGAGATCGAACAAACTGGCAAGTGATATATGACGGAGAATTAGACGAACAGGTGGTAGAAGATTTCTTATTCCTGGATGGTTTTACAGCGAATGACCAATCAACCGGTGAGTGGAATGGATACAATCCTGAAAATCCCGGTAGTCCTGCATACACCTACACCTGGGATATTGAAGCTGAAAATGAATATGAGCTTAACCTGGATCTATTTCAAGAAGGTCAGGTGGCTGCATCTGTGAATTATGTAAAAACAGGTGTTGAAAACAATCTTGTTTATGCACAGGCAGGAGAACCTACCGTAGAAGTCTATTGGAATGAAGAAACAGATTCCGGCTGGCTTGATGAAGAAGGGGAAGAACGAAGATGCTACACAAACTTTGTGAATTCTGCTTGTTCATAAATAATATTAACGGATGCTTTAAAGCCCTGGTAAATAAGATTTGCCAGGGCTTTTTTTGTTTTGCTCAATTAAACGATCACTGAAAATCCCTGATGTTATTATATTTTTATTGAAGAATGTTTTACAAAACCTGGTAGAAGGCTTTGCAAAACTCTGACCGTCATCCTGAACTTTCCTCGGGATCCCTCCGGGGGATTCAGGATCTCCAGATACTGGCTATAAAGACGAATGGAGAATCTGAATCGAGTTCAGATTGACTGATAATCACGGTTTTACAAAGCCTTCTGGTAATGATTCATTTCCTGATGAATACGCTGAGACTTTTGTGAACCGTTTAAGTACCCAAAAATATAGTCCTATATAACGATAATCACTATATATCGACTTTTTAAACGATAATTAGAATTGAAAATCAAATAAACAAATTTAACCTGAGGTCTGTTTATTTAATCCTAAGAGGTTTAATTTCCCGGGCCTCTGGGTCGGAAAAAGATAAAAGTCCCCCTTTTGAAGGGGGAAGCGAACGGAGTGAGCTGGGGGATGACTACCTGAGTCTTTAATTGATCTTATGTTGGTTCTGAAGCATAAATGATCATCCCCCATTGCCCCCTTTGAAGGGGGACACTTCATAATAAGAGCATATATTGTTAAAAAAATTTGGATTATAAGTTGATACCTCATGGGCTCTGCCCCGAGGTAGATCATTACAGTTGAGAGATATTAATTGCATAATTTATAATCATAAAATAAATCGAGAGTTATGAATACCAGGTATATTTTAATTCTTCTATTATTTTTTACTGCTCCGGAAATACTTTTTTCACAGTCTGATAGCTGGACGCCTCCATCCTTTTCTGAGCGTCAGGATGACCGAAATGAAATGGTGGAGAATCAGTTAACACCCAGAGATATTTCTGATGAAAGGGTATTACAAGCGATGCGAGAGGTACCGCGGCATCTTTTAGTTCCTGAGCAAAACCGGGGCCGTGCATACAATGACAGTCCGCTTCCAATTGGCCATGGACAAACAATATCGCAGCCATATATTGTGGCATTTATGTCTCAAATCCTGGATTTGAATCATGGCGATAAAGTATTAGAAATCGGTACGGGAAGTGGATACCAGGCAGCAGTACTGTCTCATATCACCCCAAATGTTTATTCGATTGAGATTATTGAAGCACTTGGCAATCGTGCAAGACAAGATCTGAATGAGTTGGGCTATACGAATATTGAGGTAAAAAATGCAGATGGCTATTATGGCTGGGAAGAATATGCTCCTTTTGATGCGATTATTGTAACTGCAGCCGCCGGCCATGTGCCATCTCCTTTAGTGCAACAGCTGAAAGCCAATGGTACAATTGTAATACCGGTTGGCAGTCCCTATCAAACACAAACGTTGATGAAAGTTACAAAATCAGAGTCAGGGGAGATTAAAACCGAAAGCCTCATGGCTGTCCGGTTTGTGCCGATGACCGGAGAAGCGCAGAACTAAAGTTGGTTTAGGCCTAAAATTCAAGATATGATTCTTGAATCACTTTAATAGGGATATTATTGAGATGACTAAAAAGACGACTGGATTTCATCTGCTGACGATCTTTTTGGTGTCAATTGTATTGATAGCACTACAGCTTCTGTTGATGCGGGCACTCTCTGTAAGCAGTTATTACCATTTTACATATTTGGTAATCAGCACGGCTTTGCTCGGTTTTGGAGTCAGCGGAACATTTTTGACATTTGTATATGAAAGAATGGCCAAAAATTTCTCTGATTGGTCTCTCTTTTTCATCATACTTTTTCTGCTAAGTATTCCTTCTTCGTACCTGGCAGCAGAATCTATTCCCATAGACATTCAGTATGTACTCTACAGCAGTAAACAACAGGGGTGGTTGCTGTTGTATAACCTGTTCATTTTTATTCCTTTTTTCCTGGGGGCTGTTGTTGTAGGCTTTTATCTCAGTTATTTCAAGGAGAACGCACCAATTATTTATGGATTTAACCTATTTGGAAGTGGAGTGGGGGCACTACTTGCGCTCTGGTTTATGTTCCAGTTTCCGGCGTATCAGTTGCCGGTAAAAATTACGATTGTTGCCTCATTAGCAGTTATATCTCACGTATTATCAGATTGGGACCACTTTTTTAAAAATAAATGGTTGATGGGTGTCATTGCCATCCTTTTTAGTGTGGGAATTGGCATCGCCACAACTTTTTATCAGCCTGATACTAAAGTAGATCAGTACAAAACGTACTATCACATGGAGCAACTGAGAGAGCAGGGAGATGCTCAAAAAATTTTAACCCAATTTGGTCCCCGAGCACAAATTGATATCTATGAGTCGGATAAGATTCATCAGACCTTGTTTTCAGGTTTGCAATCAACAGCATTACCTCCTCCACAGTTGTCTCTGTTACTCGATGGAGAATCATCCGGAGGAATTTTTAAGGTAGATCGTTTGGAAGAAACAACTATTATGACTTCTACTCCCCAGTCTGTTCCCTATCGGCTTGTTAAAAATCCCAAGGTACTTTTACTCGGGGAAACAACAGGAAACAATATTTGGCTGGCGAAACAATTTGGAGCAAAAAAGATCACTGTAGTACAGAATAATCCTCAGATCATAGATTTGATGACAAACGAATTGGCCGGCTTAAACGGACATGTTTTCCTTCAACCCGAGGTAGACATTGTTGACATAAACCCCCGGCTCTTTCTGAAACGAAATCAGGAAAAATATGATATCATTCAGTTAGTCACCGGAGAGTCGATGGCTACGGGAACTCATGGACTTCAATCTCTAAATGAAAATTTTCTGTTAACGACCGAAGGAATTTCAGATGCATTAGAAGATCTGACGGAAGAAGGAATGGTAACCATCACAAGGGGAATTCAGTCGCCGCCGAGGGATAACATCAAACTGTTTGGGCTATTTCATGAAGCGTTGAAGAACTCAGGAATTAAAAACCCGGGGAGATATCTGTTACAGGCGCGTAACTACCTGGCCATGAATACAATTCTCACAAAAGATCCCATTGATGATGAGAGGTTACAACAATATCTGAACGCCGGTAAAAATCAATTGATGGATGTTGAACATTATCCGGGTATTCAATCCGATACACTCAAACAGATGAATACAGTCAGCGGACCGGAAGGGGAGGACTACTCTTACTTTCATCACGCTGCTAAACAGATTTTGGGAGGACAAGAGGAAGCTTTTTACAGCTCATGGATGTATGATGTGCGACCGCCTTCCGACAATCAACCCTATTTTCACGATTTTTTTAAATGGTCGTCGATAGATCGCATCATGGAGGTTTATGGTGACCAATGGTTTCAGCGACTGGAACTTGGATATGTGGTACTTATCGTTACATTTTTTGAAGTAACGTTGATAGCATTTCTTCTCATTTTAGTTCCATTATTCTTTTTGAGGCAACGGTTAACAAAACTTGAAAATAAACTTCCTGCATTCATTTTCTTTTGTGCGATCGGCTTTGGTTTTATGTTCCTGGAAATGGTATTTATACAGCGGTTCTCTAATTTTATGGGCGATCCCATCTACAGTGTTGCAGTGGTAATGACGGCGATATTGATATTTTCCGGTATTGGCAGCAGTATCCAAAAAAAGTTACCCTGGAAATCCCTTTCACGGATTCGTATATCAGGTTTATCGATCATTGGAATCGTGATTCTTTTCCTTTTATTTCTTGATCCGTTCCTATCTGTTTTTGTGGATTACTCTCTCCTGATACGGTTTATCGTCACATTAGTACTGTTATTTCCACTCACATTTATGTTAGGCTGGATGTTTGTTTCCGGAATTGGAGTGCTGGAAAATCGATCGCCTGAGCTTGTGCCGTGGGCTTGGGGTATCAACGGGTTTGCATCGGTGGTAGCAGCCCCAATGGCAGTCATGTTATCGATGTCTTTTGGATTTCAAATCGTACTGTTGATTGCCTCCGGTTTTTATGGTATCTCCGTTTTAAACAACAGGTTGTGGAGTTAAACCGGATTATGCATCAAAAAACAAGGTGCAACTTCGCTAAAGCTACGTAGGGCAGGCGAAGTAAAAGCTTTCTCTCATAAAGTTCTTCAGTCGAAGCAGAATCAATTATTATTTTCATTCTCAGATTCACTTTTATTGTTGTCGAGTAATTTATCGACCTCTTCACCGGAAATCTCCTCTTTTTCAAGAAGTAGTTCGGCCACTTGTTCGAGTATGTTACGATTTTCTTTGAGCGTATTGATGGCACGCTCAAACGCTTCATTCGTAATTTTTTGAACCTCTTTGTCAACTTCTCTTGCTGTTGAGTCGCTGTATTCACGCTGCCGGCTCATATCTCTTCCAAGAAAAACCTCTTCTTCATCACTGCCTAAAGAGATATGCTGAAATCGATCACTCATTCCCCATTGAAGGACCATTCTCCTGGAAAGTTTTGAAACTTGCTTTAAATCGTCTTGAGCACCACTGGTGGATGTCTGGAATACCAGCTCTTCCGCGGCCCGGCCACCCATGATAACTGCAAGCCTGTCGAGCAGGTACTCTCTTCTGTAGATATATTTTTCTTTTTCAGGAAACTGTTGTGTGACTCCCATCGCTTTTCCTCTGGGGATGATCGAAACCTTATGAATTGGATCAGAGTAGGGAAGTACGGCGGCTACAAGAGCATGCCCTGCTTCGTGATAAGCCAGTAATTTCTTCTCCTCATCATCAATTTGAACTCCTTCGCGTTCAAGGCCCATCATTACTTTATCTCTGGCCTTATCAATATCAGACATTTTTATCTCTTTTCGTTTAGCTCTGCCGGCGTAGAGAGAAGCTTCATTCAATAGATTTTCGAGGTCTGCACCACTAAATCCGGGGGTACTTTTTGCAATTCGTTCCAGATCTACATCATCTGCAAGGGGTTTATTTTTAGCATGAATCTCAAGGATTTTTACCCTGGCTTGTTGATTTGGCATATCTACTGTAATTCGCCTGTCGAATCGGCCAGGCCTCAACAATGCTTTATCGAGAATATCCGGCCGGTTTGTTGCTGCCATTACAACAACATTCTCGGTAGGCTCAAAACCATCCAATTCAGAAAGAAGCTGATTCAATGTTTGTTCACGTTCATCATGTCCGCCACCAACCCCGGCACCCCGGCGTCGGCCAATCGAATCAAGCTCATCTATAAATATGATACTTGGTGATTTCTCTTTAGCTTTTTTAAACATATCCCGAATTCGTTTTGCACCCACACCCACAAACATTTCCATGAAATCCGAGCCGCTGATTGAATAGAAAGGAACTTCTGCCTCTCCGGCAACCGCTCTTGCAAGCAGAGTTTTACCTGTGCCGGGTGGGCCAACCATCAGTAAGCCTTTGGGTAGTTTGGCTCCAATATCTTCAAATTGTTTTGGATTTTTTAAAAACTGAATGACCTCTTCAAGCTCTTTTTTGGTGTTATCCAATCCAGCTACATCGTCAAAAGTAGTGTCTTGTTTATCTGGTTCTTGAAGTTTCGCTTTACTTTTACCAATGTTAAAAATTCCGCGACCCTGCGCTCTGAATCGCTGATAAAACATAAAGCCAAGGTATATAAAGATGAGAACAGGAAGGACGAAAAATAGAACGGTCCACCAACTAAAATCAGAGGCCGGTTCTGAGGAGACAGCTACATTTTGCTCTTCAAGGATTTCAAATAACCTGTCATCCCCAAAAGAGGGCAAATAGGTAATAAACGATTCATACTTTGTGGTATCATTCTGAGTTGTTTCCAAAATTTGGGATTCCTTCAGCTGTCCACGGATCTGTTCTCCCTGAACATGTATACTCTCTACATTTCCTGCCTGAAGTTGGTCACGAAATTCACTGTAACTGACTTCACTCGTCTGTGAGAATATTCCGCCACCCGGCGATTGAATCCATGTGAATATGAAAGCAAAGAAGAGAACCCATAAAAGAACATTCATCCATGAAGAATAATTACCCGGTTTTTTCCCCTTTATTTTCTTTTTATCCGGTTTTGATTCCTCTTGTTGATCTGAATCAGATGACTGATTTTTTACTGGCTTTTTCTGATGATTGTCGCTCAAAATATGTTGCTTAATAGTTGAATATTGCTGTTAAATAATTGTCTATCAGCTATTTAAACAGAAAGTAGGGGCAGGATAGTTTCGTTAATTCAAAGATTGACTATTTGTTGATAAAAATGAAGTCTAACAATCCTTATAAATTAAAAACTATCGATGAATTTAGGTTATGGAAGATATGACGGAGAATTTTGAATGTATTGATAGAATGAATGAAGGCCTCTCCAAATAGAGTAGGAAAAGTGTGTCATTGACTTCTCCTCTTAAAATAACAAACCCCATATAACCTGTTGATTATAAATAGATTATGAAGAATCCGCGGGTATCGAATCTACACCACGACAGCTGTCGGGGTAACAGCCGATTGCTCTGGGCTACTCCAAATAATCATGAATACTGATTTTCCCGTCTATTAACAATCGAATCATCTTCTTACTCTTCCATTTTTTTACAATCTGTTCGGCTTTAAGGGCTTTTTGTTTGGTATCAAAAGGATGAGTATAGACCAATTTCCATGGACGGTATCGTTGTGTATATCCTTTACTTTCCGCGTTGTGATAGGGAAGTCTTCGTTGCGGGTTATCAGAACTACCGATGTAGTAAGTTTCTTTAATTTCTGATTGAAGGATGTAAAGGAAATAGTCCATAAAAATAAAAAAGGTCTTAAACACATTTGAGCATTTAAGACCTATAATTTGGCTCCCCGGGTAGGATTCGAACCTACGACCGATCGGTTAACAGCCGATTGCTCTGCCACTGAGCTACCGAGGAATAACAATAAATTGTGTAAAAATGTAAGCTCGAATTCGAACCTACGTCCCGACCACTGTCGGGATAACAGCCGGTTGCTCTGCTACTGAGCTACCGAAGAATTTTTTCTTTGAAACTGTTTTATTGTTTCATCAGAAGTACCAAATATAAGACCTTCTGAATTCAGATGTCAAGGAAAATTTGAGAAATATTTTCTCCAAAAAAATAGCCGCTGAAATCAGCGGCTATTAAATAAAATCTTGGATGGAAGTTATACTTTACCAGAATTTTTCATGTCCTGAATTTCCAAACGGATTTCCTGAGATTTTTTCTTAATCTCTTGTAATTTCTTTCTGGCTCTTGTTCCGGCGGCTTTATTTCCTTTTTCGTAAAACTTATCAATATCTTCCTCTAAGTCGGTAATTAATTGATTTAGTTCTTCTTTTCTACTCATAAGTAACACCTTTGGGTTAGTTTATGTTTTAACGTACGTGAATTAACACAAACTATTGAAGAAGAGTTTAACTGGCAAATAAAAAGGGCGTTATTTTTCATTAATTGCAATTTTTTGTGAAAAGAGTACTTCATTCAAAAAATAAATTAAAAGCTGGATCCAGTTTTTACCTGTACAGTTGTGGACAAATTTCTCAGCTTTTCCGGTATATGCTTTTCTATAAATGATTTATCAGCATTACTAATGTTTAATTTATCCGGAAAATCCTGCTTGATAAAATCAGATGATTCATCCATGCTAAAAATCGTTATCTCATCAATCTTAAATGTATCGGAGAGCGCTGTTGCCATTTCTGTAAGGGGAATAGTTGCATGCCGGCCAGTACGCGTATCTATTGCAAGATTTGAGATTAAAACCATTGGATGCTCGGGAAGTTTGTCTATCTGATTTTTATCGATTTCTACTGTTGAGCCATCATAAGTCAAAAGTTGTTTTTGGAATCCGTTCAACGCTATGGTTGAAACTCCTTCATCTGCAAAAAGAGCAACTAATCTGTGATTTAACTCTTTAATTGCTCGAATTTTGGCTTCATTTCTCATTACACCCGTTTGTATAATGCGTTCTGTGTGTTCGCTGTCCCCGTGAATAATAAGGCCACGACTATTTTTCTTAGCAAGTGATTTTGCGAACGAAGTTAAAAAGACGCCATTGTCGAGATGATCGTAATCGAGAACTGCTAAAAAATCCATTTCTGTAATATTTCTATAGTGAATTTGTTGTAAAACCGTTTGGTAAAAGGTGGGATACTAAATGTCTGGATTTTGATTCTTCATCATGATGAAGCTCAACGAACTGATCGGGCATTAATTCGAAAAGTACTTGGCGGCAGGCACCACAAGGACTTATAAACTCACTTTTTGGAGCGTAAATATGCATTTCATGAAAGTCTTCATATCCGGCCGCAATAGCTCTTGAGAGAGCAACCCGTTCCGCACAGAGCCCTAAGCTCCATTCTTCAAATTCAATATTAACCCCGGGAATGAATCCAGATTCTGTCTTCAACAAGGCCGTAACAGGAAATCCTGAATATTCCGAAACACTCATATCACATAAATCTTTTAAAAAGTGGGTTACATGATCCACCTCTTCAACCAATGGATCATACAGAGTTGAATGTTCCGGAATTTTGTCAAGTTTCTTGAGTTTGAATACACGGACCCAAAACTCTGAGATGTCCTGATCACGGTTATTATTGATAATTCCCACAGGTTTGTCTCCGTTGCCAAGGCAACTACAAACTGCCGCCTGGATAGCGGGTATCGTGAGGGGAAATGAAATATTATCAATCCGTACACCCGGATAGATCATTCCGGATTTTCCCTGGATAAAACAATGTTCCTGATTCTTTGAATAGGGAGTATAACTCCTTAATGATATATCGAATTTAAAATCTTTCAATAGTTGATACTTTTCATAACGGCATCCGCAACCTGTGCGCGAATTTGGCTGATCTTGCTGCCATAACTTCGGTTGGGATACGTTCGATTTGTAAGAATTACAATTGCAATGTTCCTGTCCGGATCAACCCAAAAACTTGTTCCGGTGAATCCTGTATGTCCAAAACTATTTTCACTTGTCAGCGTTCCGGCTGTACTGAAGCCCTCGCTTTTTCGGTCAAATCCCAGTCCGCGCTGGTTAATGGGCGACTGATGACTTGTAAATAATTCGATAATTTCTGGAGAGAGATACTGGTGACCTCCATAATACCCGTCATTCAGAAGCATAAAGAAGTATTTAGCGATATCCTGTACGGACGAGAATAACCCGGCGTGGCCCGAAACACCATCCATAAAATATGCGCGTTCATCGTGCACTTTTTTATGAACAAGCCCACGATTGTACACCGTGTCGATCTCTGTGGGTGGAATTCTATTTGTGAGTGTATACCCAATATTTTCAGGATTAAATGTAGTCGATGTCATGCCCATCGGGTTATAGAATTCATCATGCACATATTGATCGAGCCGTTTCCCGGATACCACTTCAACAATTTCAGCGAGCAAAATAAAACCTAAATCACTGTACACATACTCCTCACCGGGTTCGTTGATTAGAGGCTCATTTCGGACAGCCTCAATAATTTCTCTGCGTGTTCGTAACTCATCAACATAAATTCGATAAGCCGGCAACCCCGATGTGTGTAACAGAAATTGCCGGATAGTGATCTCTTTTTTCTTGCCTTCATTAAATTCAGGAATAAATTTCGAAATGGGATCGTCCAAAGAAACTTTTCCTTCATCTACCAATTTCATCATGGCGGTTGTTGTAGCCATAATTTTAGTGATGGAAGCCATGTCGTAAACACCATTTTCCCGAACCGCTTTGGTCTTGGAGTAATCATGATAACCATACTCTTGCTGCCAGACGAGCGCACCGTTCCGCATCACACCTACAACACCTCCCGGGAAAACAGAATCGTTAATAGCACTTTGCATAATTTTATCTACCTGCATCAGTGAATCGACAGACATATTAACAGCAATTGGATCGTCATATCGAACGACAGATTGTGGTATTTCAATTCCATCGCCAATTTGGTACATGCCGGGAACTACACCCGGAAATTTTCCCTGTATATCGGCTCCTCCAAAGATAGATGGAACTGTTTCACGAACCTGATCACTTGCAGCGGACCATGCCATTAAATGGACATCAGACTCAGGAAAATTCTCTACGATATATGGATTTCCGAAGGAGAGTAAAATTTCAGGTTTGTTGAATCCGGAGAGTTGATGGAGAATACGATTATACTCTTCCGGCATTTGCAACGCCTGGTAAGATCGAACCCGGATAAATGACCCGAGAATAATCAGGTCGGCTTGTTCAGCATCCTTCATTAATTCCTGAACTTCCTCCGAACTTGTTCTTGAGTCAAGTGAGTGATATTGAATGTTCTCGTGATATTTTCTGATTTCGCGAGTTAATGTGCCTGCCGATGAATGTTCTTCTCCATCCGAGATGCCAACAACCAACACATTTGGGTAATCAATCTGCCGAACCGGAAGGATATCATTGTTTTTCAAAACAGTGACCGATTCTCTGGCGATTCGATCAGCTGCATTTTTAAACTGGGGAGTATTTATCTTGTAATTGAGTGATTCTATATCTACAGTACGATCAGTAAATACACCGTTTTCAGCTTTCAACTGAAGGATTTTACGGACAGAGTAGTCAATTCGTTCTTCAGATAATTTACCGGATTCAACAGCTTTTTTGATCTCGTTGATGGCTGCTTTTTCATCGGTGCTCACCAGCATTTGATCGGCACCTGCCTGTAACGCTCGAATCACAGCTTCGCCTGGAGAGTAATGAGCTGAGATTCCCTGCATCTCCAATCCATCGGTTACAATCAATCCATTAAAAGAGAGACTATCTATAAGAATTTTGTTCAAGATGGAGGGATCCAGTGTTCCCGGCAGCCCCTCATTCTCACTGATATTCGGGAATGAGATGTGTGCACTCATTACACTCTGCATTCCGTTGTTGATGGATTGACGAAAGGGAACAAGCTCCACAGAATCAAGTCTTGCATAATTGTGTGTGATTGTAGGAAGAGCAAGGTGAGAGTCTGTTTCAGTGTCGCCGTGGCCGGGAAAGTGTTTCCCCGTTGAGATCAGCCCTTCACTCTGTACACCTTTCATAAATTCCTCACCATATTGGGCCACCATCTGTGGGTCAGCAGAGTAAGAGCGTACATTAATCACCGGGTTATTTGGATTATTATTTACATCCAGAACCGGAGCATAGACCTGGTGAACACCAACGGCTTTTGCCTCAATAGCTGTAATTTTTCCCTTTAGAAATGCATTGTAGGGATTACCGGTAGCAGCTACACCCATTGCCGGCGTGAACCGGGTTGTACCATCAATACGCATGGCGGCACCAAATTCCATATCCTGTGCAATCCATAATGGGTACGTAGCAAGCTGCTGTAACTCATTATTTCTGACTGCCTGGCCGTACACATCACCCTGGAAAAAAACGACTCCCCCCACATGATAATCCGTTATCAGCTCTTTTAACCGAAGGTAATCCAAATCACGATTGTTAGAAAATTGACCGTACGCCCGAACCATAAACAGTTGTCCAATTTTCTCATCAAGAGACATTTCAGATAACAGAGATTCAATATCAATGACCGATTCTGACGATTGCGATTGAAGAGTCTGATCTTCTGTAATAACCGCTGAGCTTGTGATCTGAGCATTAATAGTATAGATGGCAAAAGCAGATAAAATCACAAGTAGTAAGAAAAGTGAGCGATATTTCGACATCATTGGAAAAATATTGAATAGGGGTTTCATGTTGTGAATCTGATCTAAGTGTGTTTTAATTCGGCGTTAGCGTCATGGTTTGATAGCTGTTTTCATTAAAGAAGGTACTATCTTGATAGATAAATCGGTAGCGGCCCTCGAGCCAGAGATTGGTTTGATCTCCATAATTAGCAGACAGCGGATTACCGGATTGCCCCGTAGGTAAAACAGTTTGCGATCTGCCGGGTGAAGAAAAATCGATGATTCTTCGGATGGAGGGTCCCAAATGCATTTTAAATGGGAATTCCCATCTATATTGAGCTTTATTGATTGACATAGAATTTCCCCGAACGGTGTAGGGACCTTTACTGAATAGATTGTCGACTATCATTTTTAGAATCGCAGGTGCATCGGGTCTTTGGCTTGCTTCTCCAAGCAGAGGTGGCCGTAGTGTAAAATCCAGTACATTTTCCCAACGCCATTCAAACGGCTCGGAGCCAAATTCCTCATTTAATTGCTGTAGGGTTTGTGCCATACTTTCCTGTACAATCTTTTCAAGAGCCTCCGTTTGAGTTGTATTTCGATCATCAAAAAATATACTGTTATTGCGCAGCATCTCTGAAATTATCATGACCGGCAGATGTTCGAGACGGGCCAGATTTTCAAACATCTCTTCTCCTATATCATCCACTAAAATATTCCTGGATAAGTTGATAAAAAATAGATCAAAAATTGAAGCAGCAGTTGAAGAGGCAGTATATTCAAAATTCCAATTTTCCAGGTAGGAGAGAGCTGTTTCCAGGTCATCAGCATTTTCACCGCTTCGCAAAATCGGGAGGATCATTTCGGTAATCTCCCGAGCCTGTTCTGAATACACATCATATTGCATTGATTCCATAGATTTTATAGTCAGACTGTCACTTGACTCCAGGAACTGATTAATTCTCAGTATTCTTGACGGTGGTTCCCAGAATGTAGAGATGTAATAGGGATAGCTGTCAGTATGCATCTTATTGTTGGCATGAGCCACAAATCCCTCCTCCGGATTAATTTTATGAGGAAGCTCATCAAATGGGATCGTTGATTGCCAATCATAGGAGGGGTCCCAGCCTCGCCTGAACATCAACGGATTGTAATCGCGGACAGGTAAATTAGCACCTGTAAAAATTGCAATATTATTTTCAATATCCGCATAAATAAAGTTCATTCCGGGTGTATCAAACATCTCAACGGCATCTTGAAACTGTGCCATAGATTCAGCGTGATTCATTTTGTAAACAGCCCAGAGTTCCTGGCTGACTTCATGCCCCATCCAGTTTAAACTGATTATTTTATCTCCCAGGGTTGAATCGGGGTGAATATCAGAAATAACAGGACCGTGATTTGTACTCCGAACAACATGCAATTCATCGTCGGCGTCTTTAACAGTAATGATTTCTGTTCGTTTGCTGAACTCCTGGTAAGAAGTTACCGAATCGGTGACACTGTCAACCACATATTGGTTAGAGTTATTAGGGTTGATCTGTTCAGAGAAAAAATCGGTGTCGTCAGACATAATATTTGTCATAGACCACGCCAGGTTTAAATTTTGTCCCAGTACAACAAAAGGAGAACCGGGAATAGTAGCTCCCGAAATTTGGTGGTTTGGTGTATGATAAGACACTTCATACCAAAACCCCGGAATACTGAGCCCCATGTGTGGATCTCCTGCAAGAATGGGCAAGCCCGAATTTGTTTTTGTTCCATTTACAGCCCAGGCATTACTTCCAAATTGAGTCCCCTTCTTTTGTAGAAGTCCCCGAAATTCCATCTCCGTTTCTAAAAAAGGCATGGTGGCTGAGGCTAATTCGGCAGATTCTGCCTCAGAGAGAGTGGTTGGATACCGGTCATCATACACCGGGATAAGTTGCTGAAAATTGTATGAATCCATCTGCTCAGCGAGATATGCATATGTCAATTCACTCCACCAATGGATATTTTGATCCCACGCCATCAATCGGGAAAGAGCAATAGAGTGGGTAGGGGTCCATTCAATCGGTTTAACATCAAGCAGGGTAAATTCAACGGGTAAATTTTCTTTATTTTGGCGTACGAACTCATTTACACCGGCGGAATACCGTTCCAGGAAATGGATTAGAGAATCGGGAGCTTCGGCCTCAATACGTTTTGCGGTTTCCCAAAACCCAAGTGTTCGCTGATGGATATCATACTCAACAAGGTCTTCTCCGAGAAATTCAGCAAATCGTCCCTCAGCAGCTATTTGAGAGAGAGTCATCTGCCATAACCGCTCCTGTGCATGCAGGTATCCAATTGTGTAATAAAGATCGTCCTCACTCTCAGCATAAATATATGGAACAGCATAGGTATCCCAGTGGACTTCGGCTTGTTGTTCAAGTCCGTCAAGTTGTACATTGGAGGTATAATCAGGTAACGGAGAGTAGAACGTCCAGTAAACGGAAAGAACTGCGATCCCGACAAATAGAATTCCTAAAAAAATCAGCAGTTTTAAAATGAATCTCATGAACGATTTTCTTTCTAAAAAATAACTTACGTGTAAAATTGAAAATTCATCACAAAATACATACTCTCACAACCGAAAGGTATGATAAACATTTGAAAAATTGGAGCTGAGATGAGTGACGTTAAAAATGTATCAGTAATAGGCGGTGGAACGATGGGAAATGGTATTGCCCAGGTATTTGCAATGAATGGATTTGACGTTACACTGATTGATACCCAGCAGAAATTTCTTGATAAAGCGTTGAATACCATTGAGAAAAATCTGGATAGAATGCTTTCCAAACAGAAAATTTCTAATGATGATAAAAAAACCACCCTTCAGGGAATACATTCAACACTTAATACGGTTGAAGGTGTTTTGAAAGCCGATCTCGTGGTGGAAGCAATTCCGGAACAGTTTGAACTCAAAAAAAAGGTATTTCAGAAGGTTGATGAAAATGCTCCAAAACATGCAATATTGGCTTCAAATACATCATCTATTTCTATTACAAAATTGGCGGCAGAAACCAAACGACCGGATAAATTTATCGGCATGCATTTTTTTAATCCCGTACCGGTAATGAAGTTGGTAGAAGTGATAAATGGATTGGAGACCAGTGAAGATACTACTCAATCCGTAATGGATCTGGCTGCAAAGCTTGGTAAAGCTCCCGTTTCAGCTGAGGATTCACCGGGGTTTGTGTCGAACCGTGTACTCATGCCGATGATCAACGAAGCTATTTTTTGTGTGCATGAAGGTGTTGCCGGACCTGAAGATATTGACCAGGTTATGAAACTTGGCATGGCACACCCGATGGGTCCACTGAGGCTGGCCGATTTTATTGGATTGGATGTATGCCTGGATATTTTAAATGTGTTGTATGATGGATTTAAAGACCCGAAATATCGTCCGTGTCCACTGTTGGTGAAAATGGTAGATGCCGGTAAGCTTGGAGATAAAACAGGCGAAGGATTTTTTAAGCATGATTAAGATTGAAACTCCCATCTTGAGAGGGGACAGGTGGTTGAGCGATGAGCGAAACCATCAGGGGTGTGTTCACTGTAACATTGAAATCACGCTAACACACTCCGCGCCTTCATGCTAAACGCATTCAGGCTTTCCCCTCTCAAGAGGAGAAGAAATTCAGAACACAAAATTCCAAAAGAATGATAGATTTACGAAGTGATACCATAACACGCCCGACTCCCGAAATGCTGGAAGCGATGACCCAGGCTGAGGTTGGGGATGATGTGTTTGAAGCAGATCCTACGGTCAACAAATTTCAACAAAAAATGGCCGATCTCTTTGGAATGGGAGCAGGGTTATTTGTACCGAGCGGTACAATGAGTAATCAGCTCTGTCTTCATGTGCTTACAGAACCGGGAGACGAAGTGATTATTGATGAAACGGGTCATGTATTTAATTACGAATCCGGGGCTGCAGCTCATCTTTCTTCCATTCAATTACGACCGTTAAAAGGCAATCGCGGAAAACTCAGACCCGAGTTGATTGAAGCAGCAATACGACCCAAAAATGATTGGGATCCTCACACCAAAGTCGTTGCAATTGAAAACACGACAAACAAAGGCGGAGGCGCTTATTATACAGAAGAAGAGTTAACAGACATTCGTACAAGTGCTGATAAGCATGATCTGTTCGTTCATCTTGATGGTGCAAGAATATGGAATGCAATGACTGCTTCGGGGATAGAGCCGAAATTTTTTGGTACAATTGCAGATACCATTTCAATCTGTTTTAGCAAAGGGTTGGGAGCTCCGGTCGGTTCGATGATGCTTTCGAGTACAAAGCGTATCAAAAAAGCGCGACGATTACGGAAAATGTGGGGAGGAGGGATGCGGCAGATTGGTCTGTTAGCAGAGGCTGCTGATTTTGCCGTTGAGAATCACTGGCCTCTTTTGGATGATGACCACAAACGAGCCAAGGAGTTTGCACAGGTTATTTCAAATAATTCTGCGTTTAAAATCGATCTCTCAACCGTAGATACAAATATCGTTCTGTTTGATGTTGTAGACGGAACTGCAAAAGATGCCCTTGAAAAATTTTCCAATTCTGGAATTGGCCTCGTACCATTCGGGCCAAAAACAATCCGGGCAACATTCCACTTCCAGGTGGATGATGAAGATCTGAAAAAAGTATTGAAAGCCGTTGAAGAGTATTCGTAAAAAAGGCTCGCCGAATCTGGTAGCAGAGCCAAAAGTTTCGCCGCTCTTAAAAACTATCAGCGGGCGATATTGGTAGCACGAGCGAGACGCTCGCGCTATCTTTGCATGAATGGCGCAAGCGTCCCGCTTGTGCCCCAGAAACTAAAGCTAGTTTTAAACGGGTCAGCGACCCGTTCTACTTTATGTCGTATACCCACTCGCGCAAGTTTGAAACTTGTGCGTGTTTGCCGTTCGTTTGCTGATTATCGGGCCAAGTATAAAACTTGAACCAGCAAGTGTACTTTAAAAATTTCAGTCTGGGCGCTATTCCAATAATTGCATTCCTGTTAATTTGGATGCTTCTTTGTCGAAGGTAAAAGTCGGATCTTTAGATGAGTTTTGATTTTTAGCACTGATGAGGCAATCAGAAAAATCGGCATTAGATTGAGCAAATTCGTTAACGGCAACTCTCAGAGTTTCTTTATCTTCAAGTTCGATCTCTTTACTGTCGAGTAAAATTTCAAGTTCTCTGACGATCTGTGTTTTTCCAATCTTATATGATCGAGTTAACACCCAAACCCATTCAGTCAAAACAATATGATTGATGTAGATCGGGTTTTGAATTGTTGCTTTTTTTTGCTGCAGAATTTCTGGATAAAAAGAGTCGGATTCGGCATGAAAAAAACCACTCCCCCGGCAGCCGAGAATCTGGTGGCAGGGCCAGAAACATCGCCGCCATTAAAAACTATCAGCGGGCGATATTGATAGCACGAGCGAGACGCTCGTGCGTATCTTTGCATGAATGGCGCAAGCGTCCTGCTTGTTCCCCTCATTACCTACTACCTGGAGGATTCGCCGAAAAAACAATCGCCAGGCGAGATTCAATTACGTCGTATATTCCGCATTAATTCTCACATACTCGTACGAGAAGTCAGATCCCCAGCCGGTGGCTTTTGCATCACCCTGGTTCAGGTCGATCATGATAATTATGGTCGATTCGTTCATCACCTTTTTGAGTTTTTTTCGAACTCCGTCAATCGGTTGTCCCTCTTTTACAACCTGTTCCATTTTGTTAATCTCGGCACCGATATACAGATCCACTTTTTCAGGATCGAAATCTACACCTGATCTGCCGGCTGCAGCAATGATTCGTCCCCAGTTGGGGTCGGATCCAAAGATGGCTGTTTTCACAAGATTGGAGTTGGAGACCGTGCGCACGACTTGGCGGGCTTCTTTCTCGGTTTTAGCTCCTTCGGTGTGATATTCAATCAGTTTTGTAGAACCTTCGCCGTCTGAAATAATCAGTTTAGCAAGGTGAGTACAAAGTTGTTCCAGGTTGGCAAGAAACAGATCGTAGTTCGCATCTTTTTCAGTGATCTTTTCGTTTCCAGCCTCGCCATTACACATGATCGAAACCATGTCATTTGTGGATGTATCTCCATCCACCGTAATCATATTGAAGGATTTATCAACGGCGGTACGGAGTGCCTCATCCAGAAGTTCAGAGCTAATGGCAATATCACATACAATAAAGCCAAGCATAGTCCCCATATCGGGATGAATCATTCCGCTGCCTTTGGCAATTCCGGCCATGTTGATCTCTTTGCCATCCACGGAAAAAGAGGTAAATCCCTCTTTTGCAAATGTATCTGTTGTAAGAATAGCATTGGCAGTGAGAGATCCGGCAATCACACGGTCTGACAATTTTTTCACACATTCTTTGATACCCTTCACCACTTTTTCGGTAGGGAAGGGTTCGCCAATTAAACCGGTGGAAGCCACGAGAACAGCTTCTTTTGAGATTTTCAATTCTTTGGCGGTACTTTCGGCCATTGCAACAGCACCTTTCCAGCCCTCTTTTCCGGTGCATGCGTTCGCGTTACCGGAGTTTATGATAAAAGCCTGTGCCATCCCATCTTTGATATGCTGCCGACTCAGTTTAATCGGTTCTGCAGCTACTACATTTCGGGTGAATACAGCTGCAGCTGATGCCGGTACTTTTGAATAGATCAGAGCGATATCTCTTCGTTTCGATTTGATCCCCATGTGGGCTCCCCAGCAGGTAATTCCGCGTACGTGTGTAAGATTATTTAACATAGTTCTATTGTATGAAAATTATTTTGAGAAAGCGATTGATTGGTAAGCGAAGTGAAGAGAGGGCAGTGCATGCCTTCTCTACATGAGAAGTGTTCAGACCCGCCTGCCGGGAGGAGCTATACGTACCGGTGGAAAAGGGTTGAGGAGTTGAATTCCCGAACCATTGGCAGTTGATAATATGTTGAATGGATTGTTTCGCATTAGCTTGTTCTATGATAAGAAAAAAATCCATTTAATTTCATCAAAAAATTTTATCCGCAGCTTTATTGCAGAAATAAGGATCAAATAGCTTTATGGGTTTAGTGGTATATGTTTCAATCCCGTTGATTCGATCAGCCCAAAAACAATATTCATATTCTGTACAGCTTGACCGGCCGCACCTTTTACAAGATTATCTATGGTGGAAATTGTAATGATTTTATGTGTACGCTCATCATACGCGGCATGGATATCGCAATAGTTGGATCCACGAATATTTTTTAAAGAGGGTGGAGAGTCGAAAACTCTCACAAAATGTTCCTTCTCATATACGGAATGAAAAAGCTCTTCTACCAATTCCGTATTTACTTCCTTTTTTGGCGTGCTGTAGGTGGTGGTTAAAATTCCGCGGTCAATGGGCAACAGATGAGGAGTAAATAGAACTTCAGTTGAGTATCCGCTGTAATCCAGAAGTGTATTTTCAATTTCGGGAGTGTGCCGGTGGTTTACCAACGAATAGGCTGAAAAATTTCCAAACACATCTGGAAAATGTAAACCTTCTTTGGGTTTTGCTCCTGCCCCGGTTACACCCGATTTTGAGTCTACAACTATGGAGGAGGGATTGATATATCCATGCTTAATCAGAGGCGCAAGAGCTAATATCGCAGAAGTGGGATAACATCCCGGGTTAGCAACAAGACGGGCATTCCGTATTTTGTCACGAAACAGTTCAGGAAGTCCATATACAGATTGCTCCATATATTCTGCAGATATATGATCTTTTTTATACCACTCCTCATAAACACTTTGTGATGAAAATCGAAAATCACCGGAAAGGTCAATAATGATAAATTCATCCAAACCATGATCTTTTACAAAATTCATCGACACGCCATGAGGAAGTGCCAGGAAAACAAGATCGGGTTCATACTCAGCAACATCATCGATCGAAATCAAAGTTATATCAACGAGGTCCTGAAGATGAGGATGAATTTCCGTGATTTTACTTCCGGTATAGCTCTCACTGGTTACAAAATCCAGGGTTACATCCGGGTGCTGTACGAGGAGTCTTACTAACTCAGAACCGGTATAACCGGTCGCTCCGACAATTCCTACTTTATACTTTGGCATTCTTTTTTTCTACTTCTTTAATCGATTCTACGAGTACATCTACAACTGTGTCCAGCTCTTCTTTAGTGATGATAAGCGGAGGCACCAGCCGAATGACATCTCCGGAGGCGCAATTGGAGAGGACACCTCTTTTGAGCATCTCCTTGACAACATCACCGCCTTCAAAAGCCAACTCTACGCCAACCATCAACCCTTTGCCGCGAACGTCTCTTATAGCATTCCAATGACTTGCGTGATCAGCAAGGCGTGTTCTGAGATAATCTCCCCGAACCCTGGCTTTTTCGCAAATATCTTCATCGAGAATTACTTTCAGTGTTTCAACGGCTGCGGCACAAGCGAGCGGATTTCCTCCAAATGTAGTACCGTGGCTGCCGTGATCAAACGCATTGGCAAATTCTTCTTTCGCTACAACTGCTCCAATTGGGAAACCGGAACCAAGTGCTTTAGCCAATGGCATAATATCTGGTTTGATGCCATAATGCTCGTGAGCAAACATTTTTCCTGTTCGCGCAATACCGCACTGAACCTCATCAAAAATCAAAGGTATTTCATATTGATTACAAAGTTTCCGGGCAGTTTTTAGATATTCAGGTGTTGCCTCAACAATTCCACCCTCTCCCTGTATCGGTTCAATAATGATTGCAACCGTTTCTTCATCCACTGAATTCTCAAGTTCCTCAACATCATTCACATGGATATGTTTAAACCCGGGAGGGATGGGGCTATAACCTTCCTGGTATTTCTCTTTGCCCATCGCAATAGTTCCAAGGGTTCGCCCATGGAAGGAGTTTTTCATACTGATAATCGTCCCGGTCTTGCCTTTTTTGTATGAGTACCGCCTGGCAAGTTTGATGGAACCTTCAACCGCTTCAGCTCCACTGTTGCAGAAGAACGCTTTATCCAAACCCGAAAGCTTTACCAGCATTTCAGCGAGATCGCTCTGCGGACCGTTATAATAGAAGTTTGAAACGTGAATCAGTTTTTCAGCCTGTTTCTGAATTGCTTTTACAATCTTTGGATGAGAATGCCCCAGGCTATTTACGGCTATACCGGCAAGTGCATCGATATATTCATTGCGTTCATCATCCCAAACTTTTGAACCTTTTCCCTTAACCAATGCAATGGGATAGCGCCCATAGAGATCAAAATGATACTTTTCTGCTTTTTTTTGAGCTGGTTCCTTTCCGAAAATGCTTTTTACCGTTTTAAAAACTTTTCCGGTTATATTTGTGGGCATGATGTTATAAAAATTGAATTTGTTTGATAGTTTCTTTTGGAAGTCATTAGGCCTAAGACATTGTATTTTTTCTTGTGATTATTGGATCACGGCGGAAATCGAATGTTATTTACTTCAAGAAATCTTATAACAGAAAGAAAAATACAATGTCTCAGCAACCACTCATCCGAGGACTAATTAAGGTTTTGAAAATCTTAGTTTTTGATCTCAGTTCCAAGTCTTTCATCAGTCAATAAGATACGTAATAAATGTTCCTTTTTCGTACCGTTAATTATGTGCGATGAATCTACTCCTTCCTCCAATGCAATGAGGCTGGCTTCAATTTTTGGAATCATCCCACCTTGTATGACTGAGCCAAATAGGTTTCGAGCTTCGGAAGGGGTAAGCTCAGAGATGATCGAATCGGGATCGTCAATATCTTCCAGTAATCCATCGATATTCGTGAGTGCCATAAATTTCTCTGCATTCAATGCGCCTGCCATATGACCAGCAAACATATCTGCATTGATGTTATAACTCTCACCGTTTTCGCCGGATGACACAGGGGAGAGGACCGGGATATAATCCGCATCAACCAGGGTTTTTATCAATTTTGTGTCGATTTTATCCACATCGCCAACAAAGCCCAAATCATGTTTTTCTTCGACTCCGTCTGTTTCAACAATATGGAATCGTTTTTTGGCACGGACCATCGATGCATCGCGTCCGGAAATTCCGACCGCCCGAACATCTCTGGCATTCAGCAGTCCAACCAGTTCTTTGTTCACCATTCCGCTGAGAGCCATCTCTACATAGCCCATCGCTTTGGCATCCGTTTTTCGATGCCCTCCAACGAATTCCGATACCATACCAACATCATCCAAAAGTTGTTTGATTTCAATTCCACCGCCGTGCACCACGACTACCTTTGCGCCAAGCTGACTGAGAATGGAGATCTGAGAGACAATTTCGTTTTTTGTCTCCTCATCTTTTAATGCGTTGCCGCCGGTTTTGATGAGAATGAGTTGGTCTTTGAGAGAATGCAGATGCTTTTCATCGACTTTGAACGAAATGGATGAGATGGCTTTGTCGATTTTATTTTGATTCTGTGACAAGTTGTTACTTCGATTTCAAGTTTAAAATGATTTTAAGCCTATAAAATAAAAGACTTTAGGGAAATATCTTATGGAAGTTTTATATGATTTTTATTGCAATGAATAAATCTATTTTTTAGAATATCTGGGAATATATTTGAGAGAAGTTTGGTTTAAATCAATGACAGATTACAAATACACAAAATATTTTGAGAACGAAGTAATCAGAAAAAGACCTTATATCAAAAAGAATTGGTGTATTGAAGCGATTGAAAATCCTGAGAAAGTTGAGAAACAGGAGGATAATCGATTTCGTTTTTGGAAAAGAATTGAAGACCTTAACAATAGATATTTACGCGTTATTACCTTGGAAGATAAAGTAACCATTCATAATGCATTTCCTGACAGGAGGTTCACGCCATGAAATTTAACTACTACCCCCAAACAGATTCACTTTATATCGATCTATCATCAAAAACCAGCGTAACAAGCGAGGAAGTATCAGAAGGTATTATAATTGATTATGATGGCGAAGGAAATATTGTTGGAATCGATATTGATAATGCAAGTAAAAAGATAGATTTGGAGGATCTTTCCTTTTCAAAAATTCCATTCAAAAAAAAACCTGTTTCCGATTCGATTTCCTAAGCAGTCATCGGATGAGTTTTATTGAAACTTTCCAAACTTTAAGCACATAATGTCATTCGATGACTAAGAGACGATGACTAAACGGCTCACACCAAAGCCAAGCCAATCCGACCGCGCTCCAGATCAATATTGGTAATCTCTACATTAATGATATCTCCAACCGCAACGACATCATGGGGATCATCCACGCGCTTCTCTTTTGCCATTTTTGAGATGTGAAGGAGTCCATCTTGTTTTACGCCGATATCTACGAATGCGCCGAAGTCTACTACATTTCGAACCGTACCTTCCAGTTTCATGCCGGGGGAGAGGTCTTCCATTTTCAGGATATCCGACCGCAGCAACGGTTTTGGCAGAGATTCGCGAGGATCACGTCCCGGTTTTTGGAGATTTTCGATGATGAGTTCAAGAGTAGGAATGCCAACTCCAACCTGTTCTGCCACTTGTTTTTTGTTGATACCTGATAAGGCCGATTCAATTTTCTTCTTCTCTTTCGAGAGATTATCTATGTTAATTCCAAACAGGTTACAGAGCTTTTCAGTGGCTTCATAGCTTTCGGGATGGATGGCGGTATTATCAAGCGGGTGTTTGCCTTCAGGAATTCTTAGGAACCCGGCTGACTGCTGAAATCGAAAGTCCCCGACACCGGAAATGGATTTAATCTCTTCCCGATTCCCAATACGGCCTTTTTTCTCTCGATACGTAACAATGTTTTTGGCCACATTTCTGCTCAATCCGGAAATGTGTGTAAGAAGCTCCGAACTTGCTGTATTCAAATTCACACCCACATCATTCACACAGCTTTCCACCACATCATCCAGTTTTTTGGAGAGTGCGGTTTGGTTGATGTCATGTTGATACAATCCAACTCCAATAGATTTCGGATCAATTTTTACCAACTCTGCCAGCGGATCCTGAACCCGTCGTGCAATCGAAATATTACCGCGCTGTGCGGCATCCAGTTCTGGAAATTCTTCCCTGGCAATTTTTGAAGCGGAATAAACCGAAGCTCCCGCCTCGCTGATGATCAGGTAGTTCAATTCCTCATCCGGATTTTTCTCTTTACGCTCTTGAATCAAATCGGCGATAAATTTTTCAGTTTCCCGGCTGCCTGTGCCATTTCCGATAGCTATAAGTGTTACGTTATGCTTGTTGATGTACCGGTTTATAACCCCTGCACTCTCTTCGATTTTTTCCTGCGGAGGAGTTGGATAGATCGTTGAGCCCTCCAAATACTGACCTGTTTCATTCACAATGGCCACTTTACAACCGGTTCGGTAGGCCGGGTCAATTCCCATTACTACCTGGTCCTTTAGTGGTGGCTGCATCAACAGATTTTTGAGATTGGTGGCGAAGGTCTGAATGGCGTGTTCGTCGGCTTTGTCGGTAAGTTCATTTCGAAGTTCCCGTTCAAGTGATGGAAACAAAAGCCGTTTGTAGGCATCTTCAACAGCATCCTGCAAATAGGGAGTAAAAATGGAGAGATCATTTTTAATCACCACATCATCAAGGTTATCCAGTGTCCGATCGGTGTTCAACTCCACATTTACAAAAAGCACGTTTTCGCGCTCACCGCGATTTAGCGCCAGTGTCTGATGCGGTTTGATGTACTGCACACGATTGTTGAATTCATAGTAATCCTCAAAATTGGTCCGCTCTTTAACAGCCGGATTTTTCTTTGATGTGATCACTCCATGTTTTCTCATAATTGCACGAAGTGTATCACGTACATCCACCGATTCGTTGATCCATTCGGCAACAATATCCAGTGAAGTTGTTAAAGCAGTATCTGCATCCGGAATCTCATTTTCTTCACTGATGTACTCACGAGCATATTCAAGCGGATTACCATTCTCAATTTCCTGATTCCAAACGAGCTCAGCCAACGGCTCAAGGCCTTTCTCCTTCGCCATATCGCCTTTGGTTTTTCGCTTCTTCTTATATGGCAGGTAAAGATCTTCGAGTGTCTGAAGTTCTTTGCACGCTTTGATTTTTTCCTCAAGTTCAGGCGTGAGTTTGTCCTGATCTTTTATAGCTTTCAAAACCGTTTTCTTACGATCCTCGAGTGTTCGGTGAAATTCAAGCATATCGCGGACGGAGCGGAGTTGTTCTTCATCCAATCCACCGGTAGCCTCTTTTCTGTATCTGGCTAAAAATGGAATGGTAGATCCCTCATCAATTAAGTTAGCTGTAGTTTTTACCTGCTTCTCGGAAAGAGAAAGTGTTGAGGAAATATGCTTGATAATCTGTAATTCGGTCATGGAAATCGTATCTTTAAAATTCTGGAAATAAGATTTTTAGTACTTTCAATTGTATTCAAAAAGTCAGAAAAATAAACATCTGAAGGGTTAATCCCATATGAAAATATCACTAAAAGAATTACAAGATGCTGCGGTTGAATTTGCCGAAGCTGGTGGTAAATCAACACTCAACTACTTTAAAAAATCGTTCGACCTTGAATTCAAATCTGACGATACCCCGGTAACCAATGCCGACCGTAACGCCGAAAAAGTGATTCGTGAATTGATCAATAGCCATTACCCGGATCATGGCATTATCGGGGAGGAGTTTGGTACAGAAAATGAAGATGCCGATGTGGTGTGGGTGCTGGACCCTATTGACGGAACACAGTCGTTCATTCACGGTATTCCCTTCTACACAACGCTTATTGGTATTTTGGTAAAAGGTAAGCCTGAAGTTGGAGTGATTTACGCACCGGCGTTGGATGAGATGGCATCTGCAGCAACGGGTTTGGGATCTACTTTGAATGGTTCTGAGATAGAGGTTAGAGAGTGTAAAGATCTCTCAAAAGCCACATTTTTGAGTACGGATGTTACGACCTACAAGGAACATGGATTTCAAAAACCTCTTGAATCTTTATTGAGCTCCACCAGGATCCATCGTACCTGGGGAGATGCCTACGGGCATATGATGGTTGCTGCAGGGCGTGCTGATATCATGATCGACCCGATTTTAAGTATCTGGGATGCGGCCGCTTTATTACCCGTAATAACTGAAGCTGGCGGTTCTTTTACAGATGTATTCGGCCAAAAAACGATTGAAACCGGAAATGCTATTTCAACCAATAAAACGTTAGCAAAACAAATTATTCCATTTTTTGATGAACTGTCCTGATATGAATAAACGAATACTGCTTTTTACATTTCTCTTTGTCATGGGGGTGTCAAATCTCGCTCACTCACAAAATTGGGATTATCAAAAATATCCGAAAATGGATATTACACTGCAGCACCTAAACGCCGATATTCATATTGATGAGTTTGGTGCCATTGAGGGAGATCTGCTCTATCGTGCGACAGTAAATATTGATGATCCCGATACACTGGTTTTTGATGCGAGCCGGCTGAATATTCTGGGTGTTTCAGTGAATGACACTGAAAGAGAATTTACAGCACTGAATGATAGCCTTGTTATCTATCTCAATGAGGTTTTTGCAGAGGAATCGGTTTTGAATATCAGGATTCAGTATAAGGCAAATCCCAGGTTTGGGGTTCTGAGAAACGTAAACCGAACAACCTGGACTTCTCAACTTCCTAAATCTACCCGGCACTGGCTTCCGGTGATTGACCATCCAAGAGTTCAATTTACAACGGAGTTGCGTGTCACACATCCATCAGGACAAACTTTGGTGGCAAATGGCCAAAGAGCAGAGTCAGAGGTTGTAAGTGTAGAAGAGGAACGGACAACCTATAGATCTGATACTCCTATTCCTGCCACATCTTTGGGATGGGTGCTTGGTGAGATATCGGAACAATCATCAACATCTGTAAACAGAGCTCGTCAAGAAGGCAGCCAAGGCCCAATACAGGTGAGGGTTTATTCTGAATCAGATCTATCTTCAGAAACCAATTTTGAGGAACTGGCTGCAACTACCATTCAAGCTGTAAGGAATAAGATAAACGCATCATATCCATATCGGGATCTGACTATTGTTGTTTTAGATAACGACTTTTGGGAGACAAAATCGTATGCCGCTGGTATTGTATTTGTGTACAGAGATCATGGAGATATGATCCAACAAATTCAGAGAGGTGTACTGAGTCAGTGGATTGGTACACAAATTCGAGAAGAGCAGTGGAGTGATGCCGATGCCATTCATTCCGCTCATGCAGTCCTTGCAAATCAGTTATTTGAATTTGAACTCAATGTGGAGATGGATGACCAGTCCCCTTATGATGTGTTTTCACTTCATAACTATTCAAGATGGGAGTATTTTTTCTCTTCAAACGAGCTACCGAGATTCAAAGCATCCCTCCAGACATCTTTGAATAATATTTTAGAAAATGGGCGCAATATATTGGGCTGGAAGGAATTATCTGAAATAATATATAATGAATCAGGTCAGCCGTTTTTTAATGGATTTGAGCTTGGAGAATTTGAGATTGAGGAGAAAGACACTGTTAAATACACGGCTGAAGTGGAATGGAACGAGACGGATAATACCGTTCAGATCAATTTCGAAGCAGTCAATCAAATGATTGATGAGTTGGTAACGGTTTCAGTGGAAGAGATCACATTTCGAGGGTCAGATCAACATGAGGTTACCTTTACTGGAGAAACAGAAAGTTCAGTTATAAGTGTTTCACCGGGGATTGAAAATTTAAAATTGAGTATTGAAAATCGGGATGATATCTATTTGAATGTTGAAAAACCGTTCATGTTCTGGATTAATCAATTGCGTAACGATACCGATCCAGAACAACGGGTTGAAGCAGCAAAAGGACTCGCTAATTATACCGACAACCCAGATCTTCAGCTGGCTCTGGATGATATACTTCGGGTTGAATCTAATCCACAAGTTTATGCAGAAATTGTTCGATCTTTATCCGTATTAACATCCGGTGCGTCTGGGATGGATCAGCGATTCCTGGATTATTCTTCCTCTCAACGACATTCTGCGGTTCGTTTAGCTGCTGTAGAAGCACTGGCTGATTTCCCGGGCAATGAGCAGATCATCAGTCGTCTTCAGAATATTATTCTTCAACCGGGCAGTCCTAAAATTCAAGGAGCAGCAATTCGCTCTCTTGCAGAAGTAACAGATGCCGGCCGTTTTAATACTATTGCTGGAAATCTAATATCTCGTGAACCGGTTTTGGATCAAGTACCTTCTATACTTCAGTTATTGGCAGAAAAGGGTGAAACAGAGTCTGCAGTTGAGATGGCCTCAACATTTACCGCTGAACAGTTTCCGTATGAAGTTCGAAAAGAAGCTCTTGATCTTGTTTTGGAATACGACAGATCATCTGCAAACTGGGAGGAGAGATTACCTGATCTTCTTTCAGATATACATCCCGGAATTCGGTATATAGCCGCCTCAGCCCTTGAGTTTGTGAATGCAGGATCAAGAGACGATCTCGCAGAACAATTCTTAATGGAAGAGTATGATGAAAGAGTGAGAAGAGTGCTGCAGGATTATCAGTGATTTGATTGGATTTTGGACAGGTAAAAATCTACAGCTTATTTGAGATTTGAGATTTGAGATTTGAGATTTGAGATTTGAGATTTCTGGAACCTGTATCATAAATCCTGCATCATTGCCTGATCCACTTCGCAATATCCTTAAAACTGGCCGTTCCGCCATAGCTGAGGATACCCACTTTATAGATCTTGGCACTGAGCCACATCGTTCCGATAAACGTAAGGACCATCAACAGCATTGCTAATCCAATCTGCCAAAACGGGACTTCCGTAATGGCAATCCGGGTAATCATCACAATAGGAGAGAAGAATGGGAAAAGGGAACTTAAAACAGATAATGTGCTATCCGGGCTTCTCCAGGCATGAAACATGATAAAGTAGGCCAGCATAATCGGGATCGTCACCGGCATCATCAACTGCTGTGTATCGGTTTCGGAATCGGCAGCTGATCCAATGGCAGCAAAAAGCGAGCTATAGAGAAGATATCCCAACAGGAAGAACAGGATAAAGTAAACAATTAACGATGTTTCGATGGTTGGAATATCCATAAAAGCGGGTATTTCAGCTTGTTCAGCCGCACCCATTGCTTGTTCCATTTGCGCAGATTGATCGCTCATCATAGTAGCTGCAATCGGGCCTGCGATACTCGTTAATCCAAACAGTGCTATAAGCCAAATTCCAAATTGGGTAATAGCAAGCGCGCCTACACCAGCCATCTTGCCGGACAGCAGTTCAATCGGTTTTACAGAAGAGGTAATCACTTCCACAATACGGTTGGTTTTCTCTTCAATGACCCCACGCATGATATAACCGCCATATCCAAAAATGGCAAAGAAGATGATAAAACCCATCGCCATACCCACAACTGTAAAAAATGCCGTGTCGTCTTCTTCCTCTTCACCTTCGGCTGTTAATCGCCGGGAATTTAAAGAAACACTGGTTTCAAAAATATCTTGAATATCCTCTGAAACGTCAGCTCTTTTGAGTCGTTCCTCGCGAATCACCTCGCGCATGTCGGACTGAATGGAGTTTAACAATTGAATACCGCCACTTCCGCTGTAAATCAAGTCGAGAGGTTTGTCTGTAGTTATATGCTCCTCGTCGAGAATCATATACCCGGTAATTTGCTCCTGTTGAACGAGTGTTCGCAATGAATCTTCAGGCAGGCTTGAATAATTAGTGTATCGTTCGGGGTTCATCTCCACAAGTGACGGAGCCAGGATCTCTGTTTGGTCAATCACACCGATCTCAAAGGAGAGATCACTATCCCAGACAGAAATGAGGATGCCAATCCCGAACAAAGCTACAAATCCAACGGGGACTAAGATGGTTGCTGCAATAAATCCTTTGCTTTTAATGCGGGTTATATACTCACGCCGAAGTACTAAATAAACTTGTCGCCAACTCATGCTTGTAATGCCTCTTTATTTTTGATGTTGTCTTCGCCTACTGTAGAGATAAAAATTTCATTGAGTGAAGGTTCTACGAGTTGAAATTTATGGATCTCAGCACGCTCCATCGCTTTTCTCAATATTTCCTGATGACTTGAGCCATTCAGGATTCGAATTTCGGCAAAATTGGTAGATCGGTTGTTGATTCGTACATCATCCAATTCATCCAGGAAGGTGCTATCCCCCTGGAATTCCAGCAAAACGGTGTTTTTTCCAAACTCTTTTTTGATTTTTCTCAGATTACCGGTCATGACCACTTTTCCGTTGTTAAACAGACAGATATCATCGCACATCTGTTCCACCTGTTCCATCCGGTGGGTGGAAAAGAGAATCGTTTTTCCCTTTTCTCTGAGTTCAATAATAATCTCTTTGAGCAGTTCGCTGTTGATGGGATCGAGGCCGCTGAAAGGTTCATCAAAAA